>JAEMGR010000019.1 GCA_016458225.1 Myxococcaceae bacterium JPH2
GCGCACATCGCACCCGGCAAGCCCTGGCAGAACGGCACCGATGAGAGTTTCAACGGACGCCTTCGCGACGAGTGCCTCAGTATGGAATGGTTTCGCTCCAGGGCGGAGGCCAAGGCTGTCATCGAAGCCTGGCGGCAGCACTACAACCAGGTCCGGCCACACTCCAGCCTCGGCTACCTCACGCCTCTGGAATTTCGACGGAAGTGCGAAGCAGTGGTACCCAACCCATCCCAGACGGAACCTCTCTCGTAATCAGTGGCCCGAAGAATCCAGGCAGGTCAGACGGTCTCCAGTCCCTCTTTCGTCCGCAGCCCCGTAGGCAACGGCTGCGCTGAGCGCTTCATCAGTACCCTCAAGGAGCAGCTCCTTTGGGTGCGCTCTTTCGCCGCCGTCGAGCACTGGCTGCTGGAGCGCCATGACTTCCCCTCGCAGACTCAGGCCCGGCGGGAGTTCATGCAACGGCAAGCAGCCTGATTGCTACCAATCTGGTGTCTCAACAATCAGGTGCGGTACAGTTTTGACTTCCAGCTTGTCGCGCAAGAAAGCGGCAAGGCCAGGATACTATTGAAAGCATTTTGTTGACGAAATGTCGGATGCGGCCATAGTCGAATGTGGACTGACGTCCTTCAGTCCCAATGCCTGAAAAGAGAGGGCCGTAATGAACTCGATGCGCGCAGTTGTTTTGTTTGGATCTGTGCTTCTGGGTGGAGTTGCTATCGCAGGTCAAAAAATCGACTATCAAGTGTATGTCGACATCGCGAGCCGAACCGCCATGGGTTCTATGGGGAGTGCTCGAAACTCACCCGATACGCTTCAGCAGATTGCTTGTGATACCGAAGTTCGGCCCGGCCTCTATCGGGTTTCGTGCAGGGCGATGACAAGCAGTGGTGTGTATGGTGCTTGTAATTCGACGGACCCGAGAATGATAGAGACGGTCAGGTCAATCACGGACAGTAGCTATATCCAGTTTCAATGGGATGCCGCAAACGTCTGTACCGTGCTTTTGATCAGCAATAGCTCAATCATGGCGCCAAAGCTGTAGTCTCCAGCGCTGCGGATTCCCCGTTGAGTCCTGCCGCTAGTCACGCGCTGGCGGCCATTTGGCGAAGGTCCCCCGAAATTTTCATTCGAGGCCCGGCGCAGGTTGCGAAACATAGCTTCTGCGGCGTGCCCTCGGTCTGTGCGATGAACCGGGCGAAGTCGCGGGTCCTCGAGAAGGCCCCGACTCGCTCGACGGTGTGCTGGTATAGCTCCACCTCGACTTCGTCGGCGAGCTGTCTCCGGGACTGCTGTCCGCTCCGCCTCGCGCAGAATCGCGACCATCTGCGCTTCGCTGAACCGACTCTTCTTCACCGCCTGCCTCCGTCGTACCCGGAGCGGCATTCTCTCAAGCTTCAGGTGGTCCGAAAATCCTAGGGCATGTCACTATCGGCTGCTGCCGCTTCGCGCCTTCTCAGTCGCGTGCGCTGACGAACTCTGGCACCAGGTAGTCATCCGGGGCGGGAGCCTGCTCGATGGTGCCGAGATCCACGAGTTGCTGAGCCAACTGCTCCCAGCGCTTGCGGCTCATCGTTCCGAGCCCTTGGGCCCGCGTGGCTTCCGTGTCGATGAGTGGCTTCTGGGCCTCGGCCGCCGCGGCGAAGGTCTCCGCGTCCATGGTCGTGTTCAGCTTGGCCATCACCGCGTTGGTCGGGCCTGGGTTGTCCAGGTAGGTCCGCCAGCCCTCGCGCACCGCGGCCACGAAGGCCTTCACTCGCTCGGGTTGCTCCTTCCAGTACTGGCGCCGGGTGATGACCACGGCGAGGTACGGATTGAAGCCCTCCTCGGCCACCAGGAACACCGCCGGGGTGGCGCCCTGGCGCTTCGCGGCGAGGGGCTCGGCGGTGACGAAGCACTGCTGGGCGAAGTTCTTGTCCGCGAGGAAGCGCGCGACGCCTCCGTCGTAGGGCACCACCTTCACCTTGTCGAAGCCGTACTTCTTCTTGAGATAGGCCACGTACGAGAGGCCCGGCTCCAGCGCCACCGTGCCCGAGGACAGCACGTCCGCGATGTTCTTCGCCCCTCGCGAGGCGTGGGCCATGATCGCGTGCGGCGACGTCTGGTACACCGCGAACAACGGAATCACATCCAGGCCCCGGGCCCGCGCGGTGAGGATTTCATCCGCGCCGCTGATTCCGAACTCCGCCTGGCCCGTGGCCACCATCTGCTGCACCGGGGCGCCGGCACCACCGCCGAGGATCTCCACGTCGAGTCCCTGGCGCGCGAAGGCTCCTGACTCCCTCGCGGCGTAGAACCCGCCGAACTCGGGCTCCGGCACCCAGTTGAGCGCCAGCTTCACCTTGGCCGGAGTGGTTGGCTTGGGCGTGGGGGTGCTCTCCGCCGTGGCGGCCTGGGAGCCCGGCTGGGACTCCTCCTTCTGACGCGAGCATGCTCCCGCGGCCACGAGAAGCACCGCGCAACCCAACAGTTTCACGAGGCGTCCGCTCACGTTCCAATCCCTCCCAAGCGAGTCATGTTCCCTGCGCCGATGGATGCCAGCGCCGCAGCAGCCGCGCACCCGTGAGGCTCACCGCACCGAACAACACCAATCCCAGCGCCGAGGCCGCCAGCACCGCGGCGAACAGCAGATCCGTGCGCAGTTGACGGTACGCGCCCAGGACGAGGATGCCCAGCCCCGCCGAGCCCTCGGCGAAGCCCGCGACGAACTCGCCCACGATGGCGCCAATGACAGACAGGCCCGAGGCGATACGCAGCCCCGTGAACAGGTGGGGCATTGCCGCGGGCAGCTCCAGCTTCCACAGCGTGGCGAGCCGCCGCGCGCCATAGAGGCGGAACATGTCCCTCAGCGCTGGGTCCACCGAGCGCAGCCCCGTGAGCGTGTTCGCGATGACCGGGAACAGCGACACGATGAAGGACGACACCGCGACGGCTCGTGGGCCCGGGCCAAACCACAGCACCAGCAGGGGCGCGATGGCCACGATAGGCACCGTCTGCAAGAAGAGCGTGTAGGGATACAGCGCGCGCTCCACCATCCGCGAGGAGGCGAGGAGGACGGCCACGAGCACGCCCAGCACCGCGCTCAATCCGAACCCCACCAGCGCGGAGCGGCCCGTGGTGAGCGCACCACCGAAGAGCGCACGGGCCTCGTGGGCTCCCGCCATTCCAATCGCAGACGGCGGGGGCACCAGCCAGCGCGGAACCTCCAAGAGGCGCACCGTTGCTTCCCACAGGGCCAGAAGAACGACGAGCGCCACCAGCGGGGGAAGCGCCGCGCGAAGGGTCGAGCGGTTCACCAGCGCTCTCCTTGTTCCAGTGCCTCGTTGAGCAGGCGGGCCTCGCGAGCGAAGGCGGCCTCGGTGCGCAGGGATGCGTTGCGCTCCGCGGGCAGCTCTAGCGTTCGGTCCAGCACCACCCGCGCGGGTCGTCGTGACAGGACCACGGCCCGCTCGGCCAGGTAGGCGGCCTCGGAGATGGAGTGGGTGACGAAGAGCACGGTCATCCCCAGCTTGCGCCACAGGGCGCGGAGTTGATCATCCAGCCGGCCGCGGGTCAGTTCGTCCAGGGCCGCGAAGGGCTCGTCCAGCAGCAGCAGGCGAGGGTGGGTGACGAGCGCTCGCGCCAGTGACGCGCGCATGCGCATGCCGCCAGACAGCTCTGCGGGGTAGCGGTCCGTGGCATCCCCGAGCCCTACCTGTTCGAGCACCGCGCGTGCGGCGGCCTGCCGCTCCGCTTGGGGCACGCCGGTCAGCTCGAGGGGCAGCGCCGCGTTGTCCAACACCGAGCGCCAAGGCAGCAGGTGCGCGTCCTGGAAGACGTAGGCGATGGGGGCTCGCTCGCCCGGGGTGCGCTCCAGCGTCGGGGTGAAGGAGACGTGCCCGGCCTCGGCTTGGTCCAGTCCGGCCACCAGTCGCAGCAGCGTGGACTTGCCGCACCCCGAGGGGCCGAGCAGCGCCACGAACGAACCGGGCGCCACGTCCAGGTCCAGCCCGGCCAGCACGCTGACGTTGCCCGGGAAGGTGCGGCGCAGGCCCTCGACCTTCACGCGAACGCCCCCACCTCCGGAGTCGGGGGACGGGGGAGCGGGGGACGGGAGGCCAGGAGGCGCCATGCAGGGAGCGGTTCTAACCGCCCCGCTTCCGCGAGGCGAGCGCGGAGTGAGGCGTGGGCCTCGGCGGTCAGTCCCGTGCGTGGGCGTACTCGGCCTCGGGCAGCTCGCCGCCGGTCCGACGCAGGAACACGCGGTCGAGAATCACTCCCTCGGGCAGGCCCGATTCCACCTGCTTGAACACGTACTCGGTGACGCGCTCGGCGGTGCAGTTCACCGTCTTGAAGTGGGGGTGCTCGTTGAGGTTCGAGTCGTGCAGCTCCCGGCACACGCGCTCGATGATGCTCTGGAGGTCCTTGAAGTCGAGGATGACGTCCCAGTGGTTCAGTGCTGGCGCCTTCACCCAGACTCGGACCCACCAGTCGTGCGTGTGCAGGGGCTCGCGCTGGCCATCCGGGAACGTGACCGCGTGGGACGCTTTGAATTCGCCGGTGAGGCTCAAGTAGTGCATCACGATCCGCTCTGAAGTCGTGGTGGAAGATTCTGGGAGGTCGCTCGGGGCCGTTGTGGCAACGAGGCCCGGCTCGCAGCTGCTCCTCTGCGGGCGCGCCATGATAGCGCCGAGACCCCGGGGTCCGAAGACGTTCACGCTGGCGTGACCGACGATGGTGTGGCGGACGCTGGGCTCGCATCGCGTCCACGCGCGTGGAGGACGCACACCCATCGGGTATGGTCGAGGACATGGCACTTCGGCGCATGGACAATATCGGCATCGTGGTCGAGGACCTCTCGGCTGCGATTGCCTTCTTTGTCGAACTGGGGATGGAGCTGGAGGGGGAGAGTTCCGTCGAGGGGCGTTGGGTGGATCGCGTCATCGGTCTCGACGACGCCCGCGCCGACATCGCGATGATGCGAACCCCGGACGGCCACAGCCGGTTGGAGCTGTCGAAGTTCCACCACCCCGCGGCGACCTACGCCGAGCCGAAGACCGCGCCCGTGAACACGCTGGGCATCCGTCGCATCATGTTCGCCGTCGACGACCTGGCGGAAGTCCTGGGCCGCCTGCGCAAGCATGGCGCCGAGCTCGTTGGCGAGGTGGCGGACTACGAGGACCTCTATCGGCTCTGCTACGTCCGAGGCCCCTCGGAGATCATCATCGCGTTGGCAGAGCAGCTCCGTTGATGGGCCCCTTTCAGGAACCGCGCGTGGGCTGAGTCGGCGGGCGGTCTTTTCTTGGTGGGCTCGTGGGCCCACCTCGCTCACGCTCCTGCCCGTGGTGCCGACCATGCTCTTTCGTCCCTATGCCAAGATGCCTGCTGCCGGTGAGAACCGGTCACAGCCCAGCCCCGGTGGCCCTTGGATTGCCCTGGAGAAGATCCACGGCGCCCAGCTCGTGATTGCCGTCCAGGCCGGAGAGGTTCACTTCGGCAAGCGCAAGGCGTGGCTGAGTGACGACGAGCCGTTCTTCGGCTGGCAGTTGCTGCGAGCGCGCTTGGGTGACGGTGCTCGCCTCATGGTCCAGGCCCTGCGGGCCGAGCAGTCCCGCGTGTACTTCTACGGCGAACTCTTCGGCGGTCATTATCCGCATCCGGAGGTTCCTCCGGTCCCGGGACTCTCCGCCGTGCAGACGGGCATCTGGTATTCCCCTGCGTTGCACTGGGCTCCCTTCGATGTGCTCATTGCCCGCTCGGATGAGGATGAAGGACTCCTCGTCGCTCACCGAGACCTGGAGGCCGCTGCCCTCGCGGCGGGCTTGATGACGCCTCCTGTGCTTCGCCGCGGAACCCGTGCCGAGGTCGCGGCCGTTCCCACGCGCAGTCCCTCCCTCGTTCCGGCGATGCTGGGGTTGCCCTCGCTCGAGGTGAACATCGCGGAGGGCGTCGTCATCAAGAGCGAGCTGCCCGCGCCTCCGAGCGTCCGTGCCTCCAGCAAGCGGAAGATCGAAGAGTTCAACGAGGGGCGCTTTGATGAGAGCGCGGCGTGGAATCCCAACCAGCCCTTGTCTGTCGATGCGTTGGGTTCCTGGGCGCAGCGGTTGATCAACCCCGCACGCATCGCCAGCGCGTTGTCCAAGTGGGGGCGCGGGCCATTGGAGCCGCTCCTCGAAGAAGTCGTCCTTGATGTTCGAGTCGATCTGGAGTTGGCTTTTCCCTCGGCGTGTCGCGCATTGAGTCCTGTCGAGGAGGAGCAGCTCTCCACTCGCATCCGAGAAGGGGCACTTCCTCTGCTCCGCGCGGCACTCGACTTGGTCCAGCCCGTCGGGCGCGGACCCTCTGGCACCCCGCGAGACAGCTCGTAGGATGCCGCAGTGACTTTCATCGCATCCGGGTCAACCTCGCCCGGGCGCATCGCAAGGAGCATGGGACGTGGTGAGTGCAATGGAGGCCATTGAGGAACTCTGGGCGCGATTGGCGCGGGAGACGGACCTCCCCATCAAGGTCCTTGAGCTGACTCCCGTGGACGGGACCGCGCTTCGCGAGCTGGAGCGGACCTTGGGCGAGCTGCTCCCTGCCTCATATCTGCGCTTCGTCGCGCAGCATGGCCTCCTCCGCGTGACCGACCGTGCCGGAATCGAGCAGGCCCGGATGCTGAGCCCCTCCGAGGTGCTGGAGTTCCACGAGGGCTTCAAGACCTTCGTGGAAGAGGACTCGTTCGGCGACGAAGAGGATGAGCGAGAGGCGGCCCTCCTCGAACTGGAGGTCCGGCGACGGCTCGTTCCGTTCCAATACATCGCGGACCCGTATGTGAATAACTTCTACAGCTTCGACACGGGGCTGCGTCAGCCCTCGGGCCCGCTCATCATTCAGGCCTACCACGACGACTATGACCTGGCGTCGTGGCTGCTGAGCGATGCTCCGGACACTTCGAGCTGCACCTTTGACTTCGACGAGCACCTGCGCTGGGTCTTGAAGGCATGTGCGGGCGAGGGGAAGTGGGGGCGGTAGCTCGCCGCTCGTGAGGGACGGGTTGGCTCACGGCCAGGACAGGCCCAGCTCGCGCTCGAAGCCCTGTCGTCCCTCGACGGTGAGCCTCACGCCTCGGCCTTCCGTGCGCCGCGCGAGCCACCGCATCGCGAACAGGCGATCCGCCAGCGCGGCGCCCAGCGCACCACCGATGTGGGCGCGGCGCTCGCTCCAGTCGAGGCAGCGCTTCGCGAACGCGCGCTTGCCTCGCGACAAGGACTCCAGGTCCACGCCCCAGTGGGCGACGAAGTTTGTGCCCGGGGGCGTCAAGGCGAAGCCGTCCTCGCTGGCCTCCAGGAGTCCGCGTCGCTCCATCCCTTCCGCGAGGGCGACGCCCAG
Source organism: Myxococcaceae bacterium JPH2 (assembly GCA_016458225.1). Classification (NCBI taxonomy): domain Bacteria; kingdom Pseudomonadati; phylum Myxococcota; class Myxococcia; order Myxococcales; family Myxococcaceae; species Myxococcaceae bacterium JPH2. Next base: position 7,348 of record JAEMGR010000019.1, read on the forward strand.
CGTACCCGCCAGATGGTCGTAGCAGGTCCGCGCGAAGCGCAGCGGCTCTGGCGTGCTCACGGGCGCGGCACGCAGGGGGACGAGCAGGCCGAGCGCCTCCAGCGCACGTGCCACCTCCGGGCCCGCGAGACGGTAGTAGCGGTGACGCCCCTGGGCCTCCACGCCCAGGAGCCCGCCGCTCAGGAGCTTCGAGAGGTGTCCGCTCGCGGTCTGCGGCGAGATGCGCGCGTCGCGTGACAGCTCGCCTGCCGTGCGGGCGGGCCCTTCCATGAGGCGCGACAGCATCATCGCTCGCGCGGGGTCTCCGATGAGCGACGCCAGGTGCGCCAGGTCGACAGGGTGGGGCATGGCGCGAGGCTGGGCCACCTGCGGGCGAGGATGCTTCGGCATGGGCCGAAACATCTCAGTCCACGCGGGCCGTAGGGAAGCGCGCATGACCGTGCTTCCCCCTCATCGTGTGATTGCTCCTCGCATCCTCTACTTCGGCACTCCCGTGGTGCTGCTGAGCACGCTCCAGGAGGATGGTTCTCCCAACCTGAGCCCGTTGTCTTCCGCGTGGGCCTTGGACGATCGGTTGGTGCTGGGGCTGGGCGACATGGGGCAGGGCCTGGCGAACCTGAAGCGCACGCGTGAGGCCGTGGTCAACCTGCCCAGTGCGGCACAGTGGTCTCAGGTGGAGGCCTTGGCGCCCACCACGGGCCGCAATCCCGTGCCCGAGGCAAAGCTCGCGATGGGGTACTCCCACGAGCCGCGCAAGTTCCAGCGCGCGGGCTTCACGCCCATCGCTTCAGAGACCGTGGCCCCGCCTCGCGTGGGTGAGTGTCCGCTGCAACTGGAGGCCGTCCTGCTGAACGTCCACCCGGCGACCGCGCTTCCGGGGGAAGTCGATCCAGGGTTCGCCATCGTCGAGCTGCGGGTGACTCGGGTGCATGCGCACGAGCGCATCACCGTGCCCGGGACTCACCATGTGGACGTCGAGCAGTGGCAGCCGCTGCTCTATGTCTTTCGCCACTACATGGGCACGAGTCCGGGACTCGGGCGCAACTTTCGAGCGGAGACATGACGACTGCTTCGGCCCGCGGAATTGGCTCCGCGAGCCGAAGCGCTTCAATGGCTAGCGCGCCACCGAGGTCAACGTGAACGCGGCCGAGGACTCCGCGCCCGAGCCGACCGTGGCGGTCAGCGGATGGGCCGGCTCCGTGGCGAAGCTCACGCCCGTGGGCGCCACCACATCCACCTGATAGCTGCCCGGCAGCAGGAACTTGAAGTCCGCCACGTAGACGCCATCCGTGCCCGCGGCGAAGGCGAGGGTCTCCTTGCTGCCCAGCTCGTTGGTCAGCACCGCGGAGAACGCGCTGAGCTGGACCTGTGCATCGCCCACGCCGGGGAGCGTCACGCCCGCACCCAGGCGCAGCGTGGCCTTCACGTTGCCCGAGAACTGCAGGTCCGCGCCCTTGATGACCGGTCCCATCACCCAGCGATCGGAGTTGCCCGCCACATGCCCGAAGCTCTGGGCCACGTCGAAGTCCACGAGGATGACCTTCTGCGTGTCCTCGCTCGTGATGGTGACGTCGGCGTCCTTGTCGAACTTGACCTTGAGGCCGGAGCTGGCGGCGCTCGGCATCTGAAGCTCCCCGTCCACGTGCGTGCCGGCGGGCAGGCCCTCGTAGTTCGCGGACGTCGCGTAGACACGGCTCTCGCCCGACGACTGCTTGACCTGGACGTAGCCTCCCGTGATGACGAAGCGCATCTCGCGATAGGTCCCGGTGGGGACCTCGGCGTCCTTCACCAGGTCCGCGGCGTCGTTGGCCAGCGTGAGCAGGTTGGTCGTCACCGGCGAGTCCAAGAGGACGACGTCGCCCTTGGAATCGCCCTCGGTGCTCCCCTTCAGATAGACCTTCGAGATGGTCACCACGGCCTTCTCGAACGAGTCGCCCGGCGCATCGGTGAGCTTCACGGTGACACGCGCCTTGGAGCTGTCACCACAGGCCGCGATGCACAGGAGGCTCGTCGCCAGCAGAAGGGAGGAAGCGAGGTGTCGCAGGTTGGTCATGGGCAATGACTCAGATGATGCGCGGGCGGCTCGGTGAGCTGCCCGCGTGGGTGGTACCGCTTGAAACAAGAGTGGGGGCGTGAGTCTTGGGTGCTACGGGGGAGGCATCAGCCGAGGACCGGCGAACACTGCCCCTCGATGCACACCATTCGGTCGCAGCAGGTCGAGCCGCCCTGGGAATCACACTCGGCGCCTTGCGGGAGGCAGGCCGAGCCCGCGTCTTCTCCGCCGCCGGAGCCCGCATCCACCTCGGAGCTTCCCCCGTCGGTCGGCGTGCCGGCGTCGCCGCCGCAAGCGCCCAGGGTGTCGCCGTGGCGCAGGTGCGCCTTCACGGCGGGCTCGCCCACGGTGATGGTGTGCGCATTGGCGGGATTGCCCGGCGGAATGTGGCACACGGTCACGTGCTCGGTGCCTCCCGAGCCACCGTCCGTGGCGCCGCGCCCATCGTTGTTCGCGACGCCGGGCGTGGCCCCCAGGTTGGCGCCTCCCGTGCCCAATTCGGAGTCCGCCCCGGCACTCCCACCACATCCGCTGGCGAGCAGCGCGAACAGCGCCCCCAGGACAACGGTCGAGTTCATTGGCCGCATGCGCATCGAGATCCTCCTCAAGTGAGACGAGACGATGTTCGTCACCGCGACGTTCGCGGTGGCGCCCTCCCCGGGGGAAAAGACCGAGTCGAGCGCGGAACGGCCACGCCGCGCCGACAAGTCCGCTGACACGACACAATTCGTCTCCTGCTTGCTCGAATCTCACCGCGCTTGTGGGTGCGATTGCGCTCCGCGCCACAGTTGCCGTGGCCCACGTTTCTGCACTCGACTTCGCGCGCGAGGTGCGCGCGTGGATTGACGTGGCATCCGGCTCGCCGGGCTCGGCTTGAAGTCCCAGGGCGGCGACAGCGATGGCTTGGAGGACGTCTCGCTGACGCTGGAGGCCCGGGACCGCGCGGCAAGGCCAGGACGCGAGTCCGTGGTCCATCGGGCAGCGCGTGGGGAGCGTGCTCCGGGATCCGCGGTCGCGGTTCTTCATCACGTCGCGGAGCATCGGCTCTATTGCCTGGCTGGAGTCCTCGACAAGCTCATCCACATGCGTCAGGGGCGCATCGTGGAGCTCTTCGCTCGCCTAGCCTTATTGGCCGCAACGGCTCGGGGAGGACGACGTTCGCGCGGGTGGCCACCGGGCTGATGGCTCAGCGCACGGGGTGGGTCCGTCATGCCGATTGTCGCTCGACTCGCTTCACACGCTCGAAGCGCACGACTCCGCGGCGGCGTGGCGAGGCGTGACGCCGCGGTCGTTCAAGCTCGCGAGCTTCAAGTGCGATCCCATGATCCTGCTCCTCTCAGGCGCGGCCGAGGCCGTTGAGGGACTGGAGTCTGCGGGCGCGCGGCGCAAGGGCTACACGAGTGTCTGTCCGGGCAGATCCGCCGACCCGCGCGGTGGACAGCGTCCATCCAGTGGCTCGCGTGTCAGCCCGCGCCCGTGGTCGAGGAGTTGGACGCGAGCAGGTTCCTCGCGCCCCTCGTCCCAAGCACGCTGCACCGCTTCGTGGCCGCGTAGCGGCCTTGCACCTCAAGCGGCTCGGAGCTTGTCGAGCACGCGGTCCATCGCGGCGGCCTCGCGGCCGAACGGCGAGCCGATGGCCTGGACGCTGGAGGCAGAGCCGCGCACGTTCGCGTTGACGAGGTTGGCGATCGTTCCCGAGGGGGTGACGTCCACGTACCGGAACGGTCCTCGCGCTTCGATGCGGAGGACGGTGTCGCGCAGGCGCATGGGGTCGAGCGCCGCGCGCAGCAGGTGCGTGGCGGTGGGCTGCTCGACGGGGCCCGCGGTCCGACTGGAGTACACCGGGACTTGGGGCGGCATGAACCGCAGCGGAGCGAGCGCGGCTTCCACGTCGGGAGGGAGCGGCTCCACCCAGCTCGAATGGAACGGCTGGCGAACGGGGAGCCGGCTGTAGAGCAGGTCCTGGGCGCGCAGGTGCGCCTCGACGTCGGCCATCCACATGTCGGGGACGGCGATGACGTAATGCGTGGGCCCGAGCACGCCAGCCAACGTGGCGCGCCGGCCCAGCACGGGCGAGTCCGTGAAGGTCTTGGGATTCGCGATGACGGCGAACATGCCGCCCGCGCGGCAGCCGCGGTTCAGCGCGATGGCCTGTCTTCCCAGCGCGGGGACGATGTCGTCGAACGCGAGCACACCCGCGATGGCGCAGGCTGCCGCCTCGCCCAGGCTTACGCCCAGCACCGCCGCGGGGCGCACGCCGGCCTCGATGAGCGCGGAGGCCAGCGCGTACTCGTAGAGGAAGATGGTGGGGTGGGTGAGTTCCAGGTCGTCGAAGTTCTCGCTGGCCCGATGCTCGACTTCGTATAGCTCGTGGAGGATGGAGCGCCCGGTGATGGGGCGGAGCAGCGCGTCGCCGCGCTCCATCCAGTGCCGGAACGTGGCGTTGCGCTGGAAGAGTTCCTCACCCATCCGGTAGAGCTGCGAGCCCTGTCCTCCGAAGAGGAGGACAATCCCCCGTGGGTCGTTGCTCGTGCGTGTGTCGGCAGTCATCTCGCGGTCTCGTGGATGCGGGCGGCGACCCGGCCTGTGCTGCGGAAGGCCTGGGTGGTCAGCGCGAGCGCCAGCAGTCCTTCCCACCATGCGAAGCGTGGCAGGGCCCGGATGGAATCATCCAGGTGGCTGTCATGCAACCACTCGAGACGTGGCTTGAGTGGCAGGCGACTTGTCGGGGGCGGTCTCCTTCGTATGCAGCAGCTTGCTCATGAAGACGCCCGGGATGAACTCCATGACGATCACATCGGGACTGCACCACTGGGAGACGACCTGGGGACATAGAGGTCGCGATGCTCGCGCAGCGTCTGGCGGAACGCGGTGCGCGCGGTGGCCATGGGCACGGCCTCGAACCCGGATCGGTGGGGAACAGGGCGTTGCGCAGCGCCAGCAGTTGCCCGAACTCGACGATGATGTCCCCCAATTCGTCCGAGGGGCCGCGAACGATGGCCCCGCGCTCCGCCGGCGAGGTGCGCACCGGGTTGGACGGTCGGGCCCACGTCGACAGGAGCGCATTCACTACCACGCGACGACGGCGCTCCGCGTCTGCCGTCAGCTCGGCGAGCTCCGCGCGCGCCGAGTCAAGCGGTGGGGGAGCGTCAAGGTCGGGAGCGACCGGCCCGTGGCCTCCTGGCCGAGCAAGGGGGCGGAGCTTCACGCGGGAGGACGCGGGGCGCCACGTGGATGCGCAGCATGGAGTCTCATGGAGACCGCTGCCATCACGGACACACGCACGGGCGAGCAGGAGTGGAAGGACATCTCCGTGCCCCTGCGAGATGGGATGTTGCATTGGCCGGACAACCCAGAGGTGAATGTCACTCGGACGTTGTCCCTGTCACGGGGCGATGACGCCAACGTGTCCAAGATCTCGCTGGGCGTGCACACGGGGACGCATGTCGACGCGCCCGTCCACTTCATCCCTGGAGCGGCGGGCGTGGACTCACTCCCACTGGTGAGCACGGTGGGCGTGGCGCGGGTGCTGGAGATCTCGGATCCACGCGCCATCCGGGTGGAGGAGTTGCGCCGCCACGACATCCAGGCGGGGGAGCGCATCTTGTTCCGCACGGCGAACTCGTCGCGTGACTGGCCGCGCGCGGAGTTCCGGCCAGACTTCGTGTACCTGTCCTTGGACGGCGCGCGCTACCTCGCGGGGCTGGGCGTGCGCACGGTGGGCATTGATTACCTGTCCATCGGCAGCGCGGAGGAGGGCGAGCCCACGCATCGGGCGCTGCTCGACGCGGGGGTGTGCATCATCGAGGGCTTGGTGCTCTCCCAGGTGCCGGCGGGCACCTATGACCTGGTGTGTCTGCCTTTGCGCCTCGAAGGGGGTGACGGGGCTCCAGCGCGCGCCATCCTGCGGCGCCGATAGGGCCGCGTGTCCTCGAGTGCCCTACGACGGACTTGGCCAGTGCCGCTTCACCGGAGGAGCGAGGTGCAAAGCGGGCTCACTGGTGAAGGGCGGGGGCATGCCCTGCCTCGACGGGGAGCGGCGCGACTCAGGAGGATGACATGGCGCTGAAGGTCTGTCTGGCAGGAGCCACGGGATGAGCGGGCTCCGAAATCGACTGCGCCTACGAGGGAAAGCCAGACGCGCCGAGCGGCACGGCCCGGGAACGGCCGGGCCGATTGTCGAAGGTGCGCCCGCCTGAAGCACACGGCAGGAAGCAGCGCGCGCCCCAACGTGGACGGAGCACTCCTGGCGATTCGCAAGGTGCCCACGCTGGTGGGCGAGCATCGTGGTCTGGACACCGTCCTGGACCAGTGACGCCGGCGCTGCCAGTTCATCCAATGGCGCGATAGCAGTCCCGGCAGAGTGGCTTGTTCATGCTGGACGGGTGATCACTGCCGCAGGAGTGACAGAAATCATCCTGGTAGTCTGGATTGCCCCAGTCCGCCCATTCGTCGTAGCAGTCCCTGCAATAGGGTTTGTCTGCCTTCAGCGTGATCTCCTCTGCGCATCGAATGCAGTAGCCCGTTGTTCGGGTGCGCCGCGCAGCGGCAGGGGGCGCGGGCCTGGGGGCCTTCTTCTCTCGCGCGGTTGACTGGCGCGCGTGGGGGACGATTTCGCGCCGGATGAAGGCTTCCGCCTGCTTCACCGCCTCTTTGTCGTGTGAGCACAGGCCCACTTCAATGGTGTTGAGAAAGGACGAGGCGAGCAGGTTGAGCGACGTCACGAGTGCCGTCGACTCAGAGAGATACAGTTTGGCGTGCAGGCCCGGCACTCCATAGAGCCGCAGTCCGGCCTTGAGGAGTGGCTGGAGTGCTTCGAGCCAATCCTTGCGAGGCTGTGTTTGGTCATCCTCGCGAACGAAGAGCATCACCTTCACTTTGCGGGCGAGTGCCTCACTCAGCGCTCGGCCAACCCGATCCTCTGCTGCCAAGGTTGTATAGGGGCTCACCAGCACCACTCGGTCACGCGCGTCGCGGATGAGGGCGAGCAGCCGACTGATGGTGTCCTCAGTATTGATGAGTCGGAAGTCCAAGGGTTCCTCGGAATGCGAGAAGCCGCATGGTGCCAGTTCATCGGGGGGAAATGGAGGGCGATGCGTTGTCTGGAGTGCAGTGCCGTACGGTGGACCCTGGCTCGCTCTTGCGCGCTGACGGGTGTTCCGATGGGACGGTGACGTGCGACCCAGGCACGGCTGTTCGCTGGGTGGGTCATCGGGAAACCTCGCGCCGACCGGGAGGCTCGGTCCTTGGCGCGAGGGTTCATCATGCGAGTTGTGCTCTTCCTCCTCGGTGTCGTCGTATTCGGTGCGGGTTGCGGGCCGTGGGCGCAACCGCCGCTCGAACCCGACTCCTTGCCCCCTGACGCCACGGCGACGGGGACCGAGCACCACGAAGAGTTGACCTGGATCCGCCGGTCCGTTGGGACCCCGTTCCACGACACGTATGCCTCCGACGTGGCCACGGATGCGGCGGGGTGCAGCATCCTCGTGGGCACCTACGAGGGCGCTCCGGACCTCGGTGGTGGCCCATTGCCCGCCGTCGTCTCCGAGAACGGCACCAACGCCTTCATCGCGAAGTACGGGCGTGATGGCCACCTGCTGTGGGCCCGCGGTTTTGGCTCCGCGCCGGGAACCTTGTTCCCGGAGACGTACTTGGAGGTCGTGGTCGCGGACCGCCACCGGAACGTCACCGTGCGCGGCTTCTCGTCGGATCCAATGGAGCTCGGTGGGCACTCGCTCCAAGGGTTCTTCCTGGCGCAGTTCTCCTCGGAGGGCGCGGTGCGCTGGGTTCGGCCGTTGCGCGGCAGCTTCGATGGCTCTCCCGGGCTCGTCGTCGACTCCCATGACGACCTCATCCTCGCGGGAGGCGTGGACGGCCCAGCGGACTTTGGCGGCGGACCTCGCGAGGCCTCTCCGATTGAAGGGTTCATCGTGAAGTACTCACGCAACGGCACGTGGCGGTGGGACCGCGTCTTCGACACGCAGGACAGCAGCACCTTCGGAGGCGTGGCCGTCGACGCGCTCGACCATCTCTACGTGGTGGGCTCCTTCGATGGCGACGCGGACTTCGGTGGCGGAGTGCTTCACCCCGTGCGCCCCGGGACCGAGACCGCCGTGGTCGCGCGATTCACACCGACGGGCGCGCATGTGTGGTCTCGCACGCTGGAGTCGATGACCGACCTGACTCGCTTCGACACGGTCGACGTGGTGGGGCGCAGGGTGGTGATGGGCGGGCGATATGCCGGCCAGTTCGAGTTCGCCGGCCGCCCGTTCATCGCGCGCCCTGACGGAGCCTCCGGCGTGGTGCTCGCGATGACGCGAGAGGGCACCGAGGTCTGGGGCCAGACTTTGGGCACCTGGCTGTGGCGGGTGCGAGGCGACGCCGCGGGAACCGTGACGCTGCTCGGGCCGGCGGCTCCGGGCGATGACGTTGGAACGGGGCCCTTGCCCTCCACGGCGCCGCTCTATCTTTATGTCAGTGAACTCCAGACCCAGGGTGGTGCACGTGTTTGGGTTCGCACGTTCCCCGGAGGCCATCTGTCCTTCACGAGCCTGGCGCGCGAACCGGCTGGAGCGCTCGTGCTCGCTGGAGAGTTCAACGGGCCGGTGGAGTTGGGGAGCGAGACGCTCGTGCCCACCACGCCGGGCTTCTACGACGCGCTCCTGTGGCGAACGTTCGAGCGCTCCCGGCGCGTGAAGCTCCGGGAGCAATGAGCCCACGAGCGCCGCCGCTCGTGGGTGCACGACGAGGGAGGGGACTTCCACGCGATGGCGCGTGAAAGTCCCGCTCGGTTCAGCTCAGCAGCCGCAGAGGCGGATGCGCTGGGTGGTGCAGGCGCCGGCCGCCGTGCAACACGTGTGGGTGTAGATCTGGAAGTGGTCGTTGGGGCCCAGCTCGCACTGCCCGACGCGACACTCGCCGTAGGTATCCGTGCACGTCACGGCGGACTGCGACACGTCACCGGCGGGCGCCTCGGTCTGGCTCGCCTCTCCGGTGGTCTCGGGCTCCATCTCCATGGCGGCACCGCCGCACCCGACGACCGCGAATACCGACATGCACAGCGCCCAGCGCAAGGTCTTCATCCTGTCTGCCTCCTGACCGCCCGCTCCATGCGGGTTACTTGGCAGTACGGACAGTCCGGCGTCTATTGCAATGAGAGTGGATAGGCGATGGCCGAAGAACTGCTCGCGGAGCCTGGCGGGTAGAAATTGCGCCAGGGGGTGGCCGGGGGACGCATGCAGCCTTGCGTTGGAATGCACCGTGGTCACACCTATGCTTCGCGCAGTTCCCGTGCTCGCCCCCTGAGGACCCATGGCCCCCACGAACGTCAACAACAAGCCGTCCGTCTTCACTCCCCCGCGAACGACCCAGACGCAGCAGCCCAAGGCGGCCGAGACGGAGACGGCGCAGGCGGCGACGAAGGCCCATGAGACGAAGCCCGCCGAGACCACGACACCGGCGAAGAAGGACGATTATGCGGGGAAGAAGGACCCCGCTGTTCAGGCGGGCAAGCCCCACATGGAGTCCACCCTCGACCATGCCGCCGTGGGCTTGAACAAGGCGGCGAAGAAGCCTGCTGTCCTCCAGCGGCGCAACAGCGCGGACCTGACGAAGCTTCAGCAGGGCGCCGAGGAGATGCGCCGCACCCTGAATCCTCAGACGCGCATCGAGCCTTCGCCGCACATCAAGAAGATCTGCGACGCCATCAATCAGCAGGTCCCCAGTGCGAAGGTGCTCCACTACATCGATCAGAGTCAGAACCCCATCATGTCCAACCCGGAGGTCAAGAGTGCCTTCGCCGAGGGCTCTGAAGGGGTTTGCAGCTACATGACGACGCAGTGGATCCGCATGAACGAAGCCGCCCCGAGTGCGGCCAAAGGCGTGGAGGCGTTCTCCGAGTTGGTGGAGCACAAGTTTGGCAACCTGATCATTGGCCAGCATCAGGAAGCAGAGATGATCACCAATCTCAAGAGTGAGCTGGCGTCCAACATCAAGACCGAGGTCGCCCAAGCCAAGAAGTTGAAGGGTGAGTTGGAGACTGCGCTCAAGACCCACGGGGATACCTCGCCTGAAGTGAAGGATCTGGTGGGCAAGCTCAATGCCAGCTACGACAAGCTCGACAACTACGAGAAGGAACTCGACGCCGTGAGCAACCACATGCGCCGCGGCGAGTTGGTCCACAAGGGAACCATGAGCGAGCTTGCCACCAACCTGGCATCGACGCCTCTGGAGAACGGGTACTACCGCCTGAGCATGACGCCGAAGAAAGACTTCAAGTGGGATGGCGATGAATCCGGGCACGTGGTGGGAATGCACAAGACAGACACCACGTGCCGATTCATGGACGCGAACACCGCCGAGTGGGAAGTTCCCAACCCGTCCGACCTGAACAAGATCGCCAACGAGCACGTCAAGAAGATGTACACGTCCAGCTTCTTCAACTCCTCGGGAAGTGGCTTCAACGCTGGAGATTACGAATTGCGTCGCGTCTCCACGACGTCGTAATCCCTGGCGGTGGCTCAAGGCACGTCTGGCCTCCGGGGCAATCGGATGCCCTTGACGTACAGGGCCTCTCCCCCAGGTTCTTGCTGGACGCGCACGACTTCGTTCATGCCGCGTCCGAGTCCCACCGCCACGGCATGCGCATTGTCCTCCGTGCGGAGCACTCCGACGAGGCTCGAGTCACCGAGCGCGGGCCCGGAGAGTTCCGCGAACAGGAGGCCTTGCTCCTCACGCAGCACCACCTGCTCGATGGCCTCGTGCTTCGCGCCGGGCGGGATGCCGAAGCGACCCAGGCGTGCGTGCCACGCAGGATGAATCGCCGTGGGCTCGATGCGCTCGCCCCAGAGCAGCCGACCAAAGGGGACGCCGTGGACGATCATCACGTCATGCCCGTCGATGCGCTGGAAGGACAGCCAGAGGGACGAGTCTCCGGTTCGGGCGCGGAAGTAGCCTTGCTCGTGCGGAACCAGCTCCACGTCCGCGTCTGCCAACCGCGTGGTGAGCTTGCCGCTGTCGAAGTGCACGGCCATGGGGCCATTCCCCGTCGCATAGAGACCTTCGAGGGCTCGGAGTTCCGTGTCTGGCCTTGAGATGGGTTGGACCTGGGGCTCGGCGGGCGGCTCCTGGACGGTCACCCCGCGCTTGGCCTTCAGCGCGAGCACCAGCACCTGTCTCGCGAGTGCCTCGACCAGCGGCCCTGCGTTCTCCGTGTTGGACAGCACCACCACGCCGAGCCCCTCGTCGGGCAGCAGCGCGAGGTCGGATTGAAAGTGGAAGGTGCTGCCGGAGTGGTCCACCCAGCGCACGGACTTCCCGTTGGTCAGCGGCAGCTCCACCAGCGTCCACGGCAGCCCGATGCGCAGGTCGAGATCCAGTGGCGTATCCGCGGCCTGGGGACTCCACTGGGCGGCGATGGAGTCCGGCCGGAGAATCGTCGCGCCGTCGAGCGTCCCTCCCGCGAGGAGCATGCGCAGGAAGCGCGTCTGGTCCATCACCGTGCTGCGCAGGCTGCCCGCGGGGGCTTCGCTCTCCAGCCACGTGGGTGGCAGCTCGGAGGCGGGCGTGACGCCGTAGCCCTTGGCGAGCCTCGGCACGAGGTCCGGCTCCAAGCGGAATGACGAACTCGTCATGCCCAGCGGGGCGAGGACGGTGTGGCGCAAGGCGTCGCTGAACGCTTCGCCCGTGGCCACTTCCACCGCCCGGCCGACCACGACGAAGCCCAGGTTGGAGTACGCGGAGACGGTGCCCGGAGGGTAGGCCGGAGACTCGTGGCGGAGTGCCTCGACGCGGGCGGCGGGGGAGAGGGGGGCCTCGGCGTAGTAGCCCGCGAGCAGTTGGGGAATGCCTGCCCGGTGGGTCATCAGGTGGCGCAGGGTGATGGGCCTCGCGTTCGGAAAGCGCGGCTGCAGCGCGAAGCCCGGGACGCTTCGCGCGATGGGCGCATCGAGGTCCATCGTGCCTCGCTCCCCTTGTTGGAAGACGGCGGTCGCGGTGAACACCTTCGCCACCGAGCCGACCTCGTACACGGTGTCAGCGGTGGCGGGCGTCCCCGCGGCCTCATCGGCGACGCCGAAGCCCTCGGCCCAGACGACTTCGTTTCCGTCCACCAAGGCGAGGCTGAGTCCGCGAATCTGTTGCTCGGCCATGGCCTCGGTGATTCGCGGCCGCAGCAGCGCTTTCAGCGAGTCGTAGTCCGGGCGCGATGGCGCGGGCGGAGGTGAGTCACTGCATGCGGTGACGAAGGCGGCCGGCGCAGACAGCAGTCCTGCGAGGAGAAAGGCCATTCCGCGAGCGCGGTGGCGGTGCGACTTCATGACGTGGCTCCTTACCCGAGAGCAGTTCGGGCAAGGCGCAAGGTGGCAGCGACGGCGATGCGTGACCGTCGAAGTCGTGTCGCGCGTGCGTCACCGATTGTCAGCGCTCGTCACCGAATGCCGCGGCCATGACAGGGTGATCCGGGCGCCACCCAGGGGCGCACGAGACGCCTGAGCGCGCCCCTGGTGCGCTTGCATGACGCGGTGGACGATGGCCAGTCCCAGCCCATGGCCTCCTGTCTTGCGCTGCCGGCTGTCGTCCAAGCGCGTGAAGGGGAGGAAGACCCGCTCACGGTCGGGGAGCGGAATCCCGGGTCCGTCGTCGTCGACGTGCAGCAGGCAGTGGTCGTCCCGCAGCGCCCACTCCACGCGGATCTCCTTGTGCGCGTGGCGCTGGGCATTGCGGACGAGGTTGCTCAGCGCGCGGCGCAGATAGCGCGGGCACCCCACGCAGGACATGGGCCCGAGCGGCGCGGGATGGATCCGCAGGTGGGGCGTCAACGGCGCGAGCGAAGTGATGACGTCATGGACGAGGTCCGTCAGGTCCATCCGCTCTCGTTCCAATGGCGGGGCCTCGGAGTGCAGGCGCGTGAAGGTGAGCAGCTCAGCGACCAGTGCATCGAGTTCGTCGATGTCGCGATCCATGTCCCCCAGGCGCGTGTGGAGCGACGCGGGCTCCTCGGTGTCTCGGGCCAGCTCGATGGCGAAGCGCAGCCGGGCGATGGGGGTCCTCAGCTCATGCGAGATGGCTTGCAGGGTCGCCTGTTGTTCCTCGGTCATGCGCTGGAGCCGCTCCGCCATGCCATTGAAGGTCCGCGCCAGATGACCCAAGGGCTCGGGGAGTCGGGTCTCCGCTCGGGCCCGGAGGTTCCCCGCGCCCAGGTCCGCGGCGGTGGAGGCCAGTCGCCGAACGTGTCGGTAGAGAGGAACGGTCAGCGCGAGCACCGCCACGCCCAGCACGAGCAGCAGGGTGGCGATCTCCGGCATGAGGAAGAGGACCACCTTGTCCGGCGGTGGCCCGATGTGCAGCGTCTGCACGAGGACCTGACGCGAGTCGCGCAGGGGCTGGAACACCTCCACGGTGTCCCCGAGCGCGCCCTGGGCGCGGTACCAGGCGGCGGCCCTTCCCGTGCTCAGTTGCTCGCGAGTGAGCGCGGGGAGGGGAAGGGCGAGGACCTCGTCCAGTGAGCGGAGCGAGAGCGGATAGCGGAAGTGCGGCTGCCATGCGTGCAGCAGGGCGGCCCGGTCCTGCTCGGGGCGCGCGCGGAGCTGTTCCTCCATGAGCCAGCGCAGCCCTTCGGTGAGTCGCTCCACCTCGGCGGCGCTCTCTCGGGATTGCGCGGCGAGGTGGGCATCCGGCGGCTCCGCGCTGGTGAGTCGCGTCGACGCCGAGACCGTCATCAAGAGGAACGCGAGGAGGCTGGCGGCGAAGACGCCCGCGTAGACGCGCGCGAACATGCCGCGCAGGGGCTGGAGTGTGGCGGCGGTGAGCGTGTTCATGGGGCCTACTCCGGAGCGAGGAAGTAGCCCCGCCCGCGCACAGTCCGGATGAGTCGGTGGGGAGGCACGTCGTCGCCGAGCTTCCGGCGCAGCTTGGAGATGCGCATGTCGATGGAGCGGTCGAGCCCGTCATGCTCGATGCCTCGAAGCTCGGCGAGGAGGTCATCGCGCGAGAGGACATCGGGCGCGCGGCGCGCGAGCATCCACAGCAGGTCGAACTCCGCGTCGGTCAGCTCCACGGAGGCACCGGCGCGCGTCACCGTGCGCAGCACGCCGTTGATCCGCAGGGCCCCCGATGCGCGCTCCGAGGTCGCATCGGCGAGCACGTGACGGGAGGCTGCCTCGGGGACTCCCCGCGCGGCGCGCCGGAGCAGGGCTCGCAGCCGAGACAGCAGCACCTGGGGACGCACGGGCTTGGTGAGGTAGTCATCGGCGCCCAGGTCCAAGGCGACCACCTCCTGGATGTCCTCGTCCTGCGCGGTGAGCATCAAGATGAAGCCCGTGAAGTGCTCGCGGGCTCGCCGACACACCTCGAGCCCATCCAGTCCGGGCAGGAGCACATCGAGGATGATGCACGCGGGTGGCGCTTCCGCGAGCGCGCGCAGGGCGCTCGGTCCATCGGCCATCCAGCGGACCTCGAAGCCGTGGCCTCGGAGGAAGGTCTGGATCAACCCCGCGAGACGTTCATCGTCCTCGACCAGCAGCAGATGGGGATGGGGCTCCATGTTCGGACCGGGCTCCTCGGTCGAGGTAACACCGCGCCCTCCCATCCGTGTCACCGCACCCGGTTCACTCGTGTTGCGAGGGATAGGGCAGGGCGTTACGGTCCGCCCGATTCTCGACACAGCAAAGAGGCCGCATGCGAGTCCTGGTCATCGGTGCGTCGCAGGGAACGGGCGCGTTGGCAGTGAAAGAGGCGCTGGCGCGAGGGCATGACGTCACGGCATTCGCCCGCAGTCCCCAGAAGCTGGAGCTGGAGCACCCGAGGCTCACCCGCGTGGCGGGGGACTTCCACCAGAAGGACTCCGTCAACGCGGTGGTGAAGGGCCACGACGCGGTCATCGTCACGGCGTCCTCCACGTCGCTCAAGGGCTTCAAGGAGAACCCTCACTACTTCTCCCAGGGCACGGCCCTCACCATCGACGCCATGAAGACACACGGCGTCCGGCGCCTCGTGGTGCTCAGCGCCATTGGCACCGGTGAGAGTCAAAAGCTGCTCAACGTCGTCATGCGCACGCTGCTCGTCTCCTTCATCCTCAAGCTTCCCTTCCAGGACCATGTGCGCCAGGAGCAGCTCGTGCGCGACAGCGGTTTGGATTGGGTCATCGTGCGGCCGGGCCGGCTCACCGGAGGTCCCGCGCTCAAGCGCTACGTGAAGAAGACGGCCATCGAGCCCGTGCCCGGCTCCATCTCTCGCGCCGACCTGGCGGACTTCCTCGTGGAGGCCGCGGAAGTGGGCACCTGGGGCGGGCACGCGGTGCAGGTGGGTGGCTGAGCGTTTCGTGAGGACTCGGCGCCATCTTGGGCGCTGAGCGCAAGTCCTGATTGTCCCCGAGGGTCGAGCCACGGCTCCCCCGGGGACTCGTTTCCCAGCGCAAATCCCGGTCGTCCCGAGGCGCCACCCCAAGGGCCAGGGCTCGTCGTCCCTTGACGAATGATGTTCGTAATATTATCTGCGTAATACGTGAGGCGATGACATGAGCGCGAAGGCGGAGCAGAAGGAGCGGACCCATCGGGACATCCTCGCGTCGGCGGGGCGCCTGCTGCGCTCTCGCGGCATTTCGGGCACGAGCGTGGGCGAGGTGATGAGGGGCGCGGGCCTCACGGTCGGCGGCTTCTATGCGCACTTCGACTCGAAGGAGCACCTGGTGCGCGAGGCCTTCCGCGCCACGTTCCGGGGCATGTGGGCGCAGGCCGTGGCGGCGACGGAGGGCGCGGGCGATCGCGCCGCGCATCTGCTCGGGCGGTATCTGTCCCGCGCGCACCGTGACCACCCGGAGCAGGGTTGTCCGCTGCCCGCCGTGGTGGGCGAGTTGAGCACGGGCGACACGGAGTTCGTGGGCACGTTGGAGGAGGAGCTGCGCGCGTATGCGGAGGCGCTCGCGCCCTTGCACGAGTCCAGTCCCGAGGCGCCTCGGGGGCAGCGTGCGCTGGCGATGATCGCGCTCATGTACGGCGGGCTGAGCCTGGCGCGCGCCGTCCAGGGCACCGCGCTGTCGGATGACATCCTGAAGGCCTGCCGCGCCTATGGCCGGGCCGCCACGAGAGGCTTCTCGCTCCCGAGCACGGAGCGCTGAGGAGGAAGCATCATCATGGGTCACGCATACATCATTGACGCCATTCGTACGCCCCGAGGTCGGGGCAAGCAGGGCAAGGGCGCGCTGTCGGACGTCCATCCTCAAGAGCTGGTGGCCCAGCTCCTGGTCGCGGCGGCGAAGCGGCAGGGGTGGCGGCCCGAGGACGTGGACGACCTGGTTCTCGGCTGCGTGTCACAGGTGGGAGACCAGGGCGCGAACCTCGCGCGCAACGCGGTGCTGTCCGCCGGGTGGCCGCAGGAGGTGACGGGCACCACGCTCAATCGCTTCTGCGGCTCGGGGCTCCAGGCGGTGAACTTCGGCGCCATGGGCGTGATGTCGGGCGCCCAGCAGCTCGTGGTCGCCGGCGGGGTGGAGAGCATGTCCCGCGTCCCCATGGGCTCGGACGGAGGCGGTCAGGACGGGGGGAATGCCCACCTGCGCGCGCGGCACTTCCAGGTTCCCCAGGGCATCAGCGCGGACCTCATCGCCACGCTCGAGGGCTTCCGCCGCGAGGACATCGACGCCATCGCGCTGCGCTCACAGCAGCGGGCGGAGGTCGCCATCGCGGAGGGTCGCTTTGCTCGGAGCCTCGTGCCGATCGTGCACCCGGAGACCGGCCGCGTGCTGCTCTCCTCGGATGAGACGCCTCGCGCGGGGACGACGGAGCAGGCGCTCGCTCGGTTGGAGCCCTCGTTCGTGGCGCTGGGCGCCTCGGAGGCGGGCGCGGCGGGCGAGACGTTGGATGCGCTGGCCCTGGCGCGCTATCCCCAGGCCGGCTCCATCCGGCACATGCACACGGCGGGTAACTCCAGCGGGCTCGCGGATGGCGCGGGCCTGGTGGTCCTCGCCTCCGAGGACCATGTCCGTGCGCACGGGCTCAAGCCCCGCGCCCGCATCCGCGCCATGGCCACGGTGGGCAGCGAGCCCGTCATCATGCTGACGGCGCCCGCGGCCGCGTCCCGGAAGGCGCTGCGCATGGCGGGGATGGACGTGCGGGACATCGACCTGTGGGAGATCAACGAGGCCTTCGCGGCCGTCGTCCTCCAGACGCAGAACGCGCTGGGGCTGCCCTCCGAGCGGGTCAACGTCAATGGCGGTGCCATCGCGCTGGGCCACCCGCTCGGGGCGACGGGGGCCATCCTGCTCGGGACGGTGCTGGACGAGTTGGAGCGCAGGGGCCTGTCCACCGGGCTGGTCACCCTGTGCATCAGCGGTGGGCAGGGCATCGCCACCATCATCGAGCGGCTCTGAGCATCCCCTCCCGGGCATCCCTGGCGCGCCGCGCCGCGCGCCCGGGGTGTCGGTGGGCGGCCGACCCGGCGTTAAATCGACGGGGGGGCGGGACATGCTTCGTCCTGATGGAGGGGTTGCATTATCGTCGCGCCCCCCATGACTCAGCCTTCCCCGTCGCCGAGCCAGCCTCACGCCTCATCCGCCGCACCGTCCACGCCGCCAGCCGCTGGGGATGCGGCGCAGGATCCGGAGCGCTACTGGCTGGAGCACGTGTACCGCGGCGGCGCGCGTCAGCTCACCGTGCGGGCGGTCATCGCGGGCATGTTGATTGGCGCGGTGATGTGCCTGTCCAACCTCTACGTCATCCTCAAGACGGGCTGGAGCCTGGGCGTCACCATCACCGCGTGCATCCTCGCCTTCGTGGTGTTCGGGACGCTGCGCGAGCTGCGGGTGCTGCGCGCCGAGTTCACCGACCTGGAGAACAACGCCATGGGCTCGGTGGCCTCGGCCGCGGGCTACATGACGGGCGGCGGCAACATGCACGCGGTCCCCGCGCTGCTCATGCTCACGGGCACGCTGCCGTCCTCAGGATGGCTGGTGCTCTGGTTCGTCGTCGTCTCCGCGCTCGGCGTCTTCGCGGCCATCCCCATCAAGCGTCAGCTCATCAACATCGAGGCCCTGCCGTTCCCCACGGGGACTGCCACCGCCGAGACCATCCGCACGCTGCACGGCCATGACGCGGAGGCCAAGCGCAAGGCGCGGCTGCTGACCCTCGCGGGCGTCGTGGGCGCGGTGCTGGTGACGCTGCGCGAGGCGCGCTTCCGCTGGCTGCGCAACATCCCGGACAAGGTGAGCCTCCCGTTCGAGATCCTCGGACGCAAGGCGAGTGACTGGTCGCTGTCATTCGACTTCAGCCTGCTGCTGATTGGCGCCGGCGCGCTGGTGAGCTTCAAGACGGGCTGGTCCATGCTCCTGGGCGCCATCCTCACGTACGGCTTCCTCGCGCCCGAGATGGTGCTGCAGGGCGCCATCCCCGCGGTGACGTTCAAGGCCATCAACAGCTGGGCGCTGTGGACGGGCTCGGCGCTGCTGGTGTCCTCGGGGGTGTTGTCCTTCGCGTTCCAGTGGCGCAGCGTGGCGCGCTCGTTCTCGGCCCTGACGGGGCTGCTGCGTCGCAAGGGCTCGGCCTCGGCGGTGGTGGATCCGCTGGCGGACGTGGAGTGCCCGCCCTCGTGGTTCCCGCTGGGCTTCCTCGTGCTGGGGCCCATCGCCGTGGTGCTGATGGCCTATCTGTTCCAGATTCCGTGGTGGGCCGGCGTGCTCGCGCTGCCGCTCTCCGTGGTGATGGGCATCATTGCGTCGCGCGTGACGGGCGAGACGGACACCACGCCCACCAAGGCGCTGGGCCCCGTGACGCAGCTGATGTTCGGCGCGCTGGCTCCCGGCAACATCGCCGCCAACGTGATGAGCGCCAACGCCACGGGCGGCGTGGGGCTGCATGCCGCGGATCTGCTGACGGACCTCAAGTCGGGTTGGCTGCTGGGCGCCAATCCCCGCCAGCAGTTCTTCGCGCAGCTCTTCGGCGTGGTGGCGGGCGCGGCGGTGGTGGTGCCCGCGTTCCATCTCCTGATTCCCACCGCGGACGTGCTGGGCACCGAGCAGTTCCCGGCGCCCGCCGCCATGGTGTGGGCGAGCGTGTCCAAGCTGCTGGCCACGGGCGTGTCCGCGCTGCATCCCACGGCTCGTATCGGCGCGCTGTGCGGCTCGGCGCTGGGCATCTCGCTGGTGCTGTTGGAGCGCTGGGCGCCGGCGACCCTGAAGCCCTACATTCCTTCCGCTTCGGGCTTCGGGCTGGCCATCGTCCTGCCGGGCTCCAGCTCCATTGCCTTCTTCACGGGCGCGGCCATCGCCGAGGTGCTGCGGCGCACGCGGCCCAAGCTGGCCGAGGCCACGCTGCTGCCGGTGAGCGCGGGCGTCATCGCGGGAGAGAGCCTGTTGGGCATCGCACTGGCCATGGCCAAGGCGCTGGGCGTGATGCCCAAGTGATGCGGACGCGGCTCTAGTGTGTGGACCTCCCAGCTGGGGCTGGGAGCCTCGCGGCGTCGCGAGAGGAAAGGCGGGATGACATGGGGATGGATGAGGCTGGGCCGTTCGAGACGGTCATCGTTCCGCGGACGCGGGACCTGGGAGATGGCTTCACCGTCCGGCGCGCGCTGCCCGCGGCGCAGCGGCAGATGGTGGGGCCGTTCATCTTCTTCGATCAGATGGGCCCCGCCGTGTTCGAGAACGGGCACGGGCTGGATGTCCGGCCGCATCCGCACATTGGCCTGTCGACGGTGACGTACCTGTTCGAGGGCGCCATCCTGCATCGCGACAGCCTGGGCAGCGTGCAGCGCATCGAGCCGGGCGCGGTGAACTGGATGACCGCAGGGCGCGGCATCGTCCACTCGGAGCGCTCGCCCGCCCCGGAGCGCGCGGGCGGCAAGTCGCTCTCCGGCATCCAGATCTGGGTGGCGCTGCCCAAGGCGCAAGAGGAGCGCGAGCCGTCGTTCGCGCACTTCCCCGCGGCGTCGCTCCCCGTCGTGCAGGAGGACGGCGTCCAGCTTCGACTCATCGCCGGAACGCATCACGGCCTGCGCTCGCCGGTGCCCACGCTGTCCGAGCTGTTCTACGTGGACGTGGTGCTCGCGGCGGGGGCCGAGGTGGTGCTCAAGGCGGACCATGACGAGCGCGCGGCCTACGTGATGAGCGGTCGCGTGGAGGTGGGCGCCGCGACGCTGGAGGCGGGCTCGATGCCTGTCTTCGCGCGCAAGGGCGAGGTGCGCCTGCGCGCCACCGAGCCCAGTCGCGTGCTCCTGTTCGGCGGTGAGCCGATGGATGGCCCGCGCCACATCGTGTGGAACTTCGTCTCCAGTTCGGCGGCGCGCATCGCGCAGGCCAAGGAGGACTGGAAGGCGCGGCGCTTCCCGTCCGTGGCCGCCGAGACCGAGTTCATCCCGCTGCCCGACAACCTGCCGACCCCGGTCGACTACCCCTGAGGACGACACACCATGGCGCATGACCCGGACAGTGTGCTGCTCGCCGCCGCGACGGTGGAGAGCGGCGAGGGCTTCACCCAATCCATCCGCACCGGCGTCCATGCGTTCGTCGCGGATGAGCCGCCCTCGCACGGCGGCGCGGACCGAGGCCCCGCGCCCTATCAGCTCCTGCTCGGCTCGCTGGGGGCGTGCACCGCCATCACCTTGAAGATGTACGCGGCGAAGAAGCAGTGGGATCTGGGCACGCTCACCGTGCGGCTGAAGCTGGTGCGCGAGCCCACCGGTGAGCGCGTGGAGCGCGTCCTGCGCTGCGCGGACACCGTGACGGCCGAGCAGCGCGAGCGCCTGCTGGAGATCTCCGGCAAGACGCCCGTCACCGTCACGCTGCTGCGGTCCATGCGCATCGACACGCGGTTCGCCGCGAGCGCGGACTGACGGAGCGTCATCGCGCGCAGGTCCCGCGGTGCGAGGGGTCGCTGTCAGGCGTGTTCATGCGATGCTGCCGCGCGTCTCCGGGCTGCACCGGATGAACGAACCTCAAGGAACTTTTCGATGAAGCGACTGGCGTGGGTGGTGGGCGGAGCGCTGCTCCTGGGCGGGTGTGTGTCGCAGCAGCAGGTGGCGCGGCCAGCTCCTCCTTCGCCTTCGGTGGTGGCCCTGGATCCGCTCCAGACCGCTCCCGTTCAGACCGCCTCCACCGTGAAGGAGTTGCCGCAGTGTCCCGAGGACATCGCGGACGAGCCCGGCTTGGAGCTGGACCTCACGCCCGAGACGCGGGCGCGTGCGTGGACCGCCTCCCTGGATGCCGTGAGCCTGGGCTTCAAGCCCGAGTCGCAGGTCGAGCACCTCTTCCAGCGCACCCTGCCGCTGAAGGCGGGGCCGGTGGAAGTGGTGGGCTTGGGCGCGCCCGCGCGGCGAGCCGCGTGGAGCGAGCTCCTCATCGCGAGGCCCCATGCCCAGGGATACTGCATGGTGAACGGCTGGACCACGATGCTCCCCGGTGCGACGACGTTGTCCCTGGAGGGAACGTGGCTCTCGCCCGACTCGCGCTTCGCCATCCTGCTGCTCAAGGTGCTCGTGGCGGGAGAGAACCCGCGGCCCGAGACGCGCTGGGTGACGCTGGGCACGGATGGGCATCGCGCGTGGATCGCCCTGGGCGCGCCGCCCAGTCACCAGCTCCTCGTCCCGTCGGTGACGTTCTTCCCCAATGGGAAGGACCTCTACCTGGACATCCACCAGCGCTACGTCACGCGGCTGCGGCTCGGGAATGACGGGCGCTTCATCGTCCCGCCCCCCGCGACGAAGTGAGGACCTCGGGCCTCAGCCCGGCTTCGCCAGGCTCCGTGCTCGCAGGAGCTGCAGGAAGGAGATGGCCGCCACCAAGAGGATGGCGCTGCCATCGATGAAGTCCCCGGCGAAGAGCAGCAGCAGTCCGAAGAGGGCATCGATGACGAAGATGCCCCAGCCGAGGATCGGGCTTCGCACCAGCGCCAGCAGGCCCGACAGTCCGCTGTAGACCAGGAGGATCAGGATGCCCCCGAGGCCCACGTTGAGCATCTGGTTCGCCTGTCCGAGGTTGGCGAGCACGGAGAACGCCACCGTGATGGTGAGGAACGTGGTCAGTCCGCCATGGACCTTGGCCATGTCCCGCATGAGCGTGCGGCGCAGCTCCACCGGGTCCTTCACCGTGTCGCGCTCCACGCACGCGGGGCAGAGCGTGCGCTCCGCCTCCAGCGAATCGGGGAGGCACTGCGCGCAGTAGAAGGCGCCACAGCGCGGACACGTGCGCGTCTCTTCCTCCTGCGGATGCCGAGGGCACCGGGGGCCCAGGTCCTCGTCGATGGCGGGCGGAGGCGTGGGCTCGGAGGCCAGTTGCGCGGGTTCCACCGGGGCTACCACCGCGCTCTCGGTCGGGACGGCGCCCTCGAGCGAGCCCAGGCACTTGGGACAGAACTCCGCGTCGCGGGGAGCGGTGGCGCCACACGCGCACTGCACCTGTCGCGAGCCCGGCGAGGACGTCTCCTGCCAGCGCGTTGGGTCGAACTTCTGGCCGGGCTCCCAGATGACCTCGGAGCCAGGTGAGTCCGCCGACGGTGGAGCGCCCTCGATGATCTCCGCGACGAAGCCATCCGGCAGGGCGTGCGCGGCGTGTCGCTTGAGTCGCAGCTCCTCCGCGAGGCTGGGCTGTGCGGGCCCGAGGAGCGCGTGGGTGGCCAGCCTGCCGAACGCGAGCGTCGTCCCCACGCGCGCCAGGTCAACGGACGGCAGGGCGTCGAGCTTGGACTCCGACGTCATCTCCAGCGTGTCGAACAGCCGCCAGGGAGGTCGCACGCGCCGGGCATGCTCGGGCAGGGGCGCTTCGGGTTGGAAGAGGAGGGCCCGTGTGCTCGCGGCGAGGTGCAGCGGCAGCGTCCAGCGCAGCACGCGCCCGCGCTCCAGCGCGGGAAGGGGGACGCGCAGCAGCTCCTGACGTGTCTCCGCGTCGAGCACCCGCAGCGTGGACGCGGGCGTCATGGGCTCGAACGCGCCCTGCAACCAGATGCGCGCCGTGGCCTGGGTGCCCGCGGCCGCGCGGATCACCGGCTCGACGTGCAGGTGCACCGTGCCGAACTCGCGAGGCTGTCGGCCGGCCCGCTCAAGGATGTCTGGATAGAAGCCCTCGTCCATGCCCCGTACCCAACCCCAATCCGCGCCCAATCACAAACACATCCTGTTAGTGTGCTCCGCCCATCTCGCCGCAAGGAGCCGCATCCTGGACGCGTCGTCGCCTTCTTCCTCCAAGCCGCGCTTGACGAAGCTCGCCCTCCTCGTGCTCTTCGCGGGCGTCTTCGCGGCGTACAGCGCCAGCCAGGTGCGGATCCAGACGGACTCCCTGTGGTCCATCCCCACCGCGGCCAGCCTTCTGCATGAAGGCAACGCCAACCTCGACGAGTTCCGCCCGACGCTGACAACCTACACGGACCACGGCACGCGCGAGGTGGCGGGGCACACGTATTACGAGTATCCGCTCGGCGCCGTGCTCGCGGCGCTCCCGTTCCTCGCGGCCACCGAGGGCACCCTCACGCTCGCGCGCTCCCAGCTCTCGCACTGGGGCCAGCGAGGCGCGGACCTCGAACAGTGGCTGACCACGTTCCGGGGCACCGGCTCGGTCGACCTCGGCTTCTACAACCGCACCGAGCAGCTCATCGCCTCCTTCTACGTGAGCGCGGCCGTGGTGGTGCTCTTCCTCGCGCTGCGTCGGCAGGTCTCGGACGTGGCCGCGCTCGCCTCCGCGCTGCTGTTCGCGTTCGGCACCACCGCCTACTCCACCGCCAGCCGGGTCCTCTGGCAGCACGCGCCCTCGTTGCTGGCCGTCGCGTGCATCGTGTTCCTGCTCGCGCGCCCGGCGCAGACGCTGCGCACCGCCTTGCTGGCGGGGTTCGTCGTCGCGTGCGCGTACGTCTGCCGGCCCACCAATGCGATCTCGGTCCTCGTCGTCACGGCCTTCTTCGCGATCCGCTGGCCGAAGCTGCTGCCCGCGTTCTTCGGAGGCGCCATCGTGGTGGCGCTGCCGTTCTGCGCCTACAACCTGGCCACGTATGGCGCGCTGCTCTCCCCCTACTACTCCAAGGGGTTGAGTCCGAGCGGCGGGCTCTTCTTCCAGGCGCTCGCGGCCAACCTCATCAGCCCCTCGCGCGGACTCTTCATCTACTCGCCGTTCCTCTTCCTCAGCGGCGTGGGCGTGGTTCAGCGGATGCGGCGCAGCGAGTTCCAGGCCTACGACAGGGCATTCCTGGCCATCGTCGTGCTCCATTGGCTGGCCATCTCCGCGTTCCCGATCTGGTGGGCGGGGCACTCGGTGGGGCCGCGCTTCTTCACGGACGTGCTGCCGTACTGCATCTACTTCCTGGCCTCGCCGCTGCAATCGCTCCTGGACGCGCCCCGCCAGCATCGAGCGCTCACCGCCGCGGTGCTGCTCACGGCGGGCTTCAGCGTCGTCTTCCATTGGCGCGCCTCGACCTCGTTCGCCGTCCATGCGTGGAACTCCACGCCCGCCAACGTGGATGAGCGGCCGGAGCGCGCCTGGGACTGGAAGGACCCCCAGTTCCTGCGGGCCGTGCCCGGCCGGCGAGGGTGATGGAAGTTTTCTCTTCCGGACAAACCGGAGAGACACAACTTTCGGCGGGCTCGATGCGACAAGCTGTCGATTCTCCGCGTCGTGCGCCTTCTCGAGACCGCCCCATGAGTGATTCGAAGATTCGCCGTCCATCCTCGCCCCCTCCGGCCCCGGTGCCGTCCGCTGCACAGGAAAACCGGAAAGCCACGGCGACCGTCGGCGGAAAGGCGAGCCCCGCGCCGGGCGCGCGCCTGGAGCGCTCCAGCTTCGAGTCCACGCCGGCCCCCCTGTCGCGCGGAGGCGATGCCTTCGAGAAGTCAGGGGGGACGGGAGGATTGGCGGCGGCGCGTCCGACCGCGTCCGTGCAGTCCGGCGCCTCGGTGGACAAGCCGCAGCCGCGCACCATCACGTTCGTCTACGACGCGGGCCCGCATGGCTCGCTCACGAACCCGCAGCTCAAGGGGAGCTGGGACGCGGACGGGCGCTACAACGCGCAGTGGTCCGCGGGCACCGTGCCCATGCGCTCGCTGGGCAACGGCAAGTATGCCGCCACGGTGACGCTCTCGGATGACGGCCTGCCGCGCAACTGGGAGTGGGGCGTGACGGTGGACGGCCCCTCGGGCAAGGGCCAGTGGGCGGTGATGGGGGAGGGCAACCTCAAGGTGGATCTCTCCAAGCCCACCGCGTCCTACGCGCCGACGACGTACCACGAGATGGGCGTGCAGCGCTCCGGCAAGGACGCGGCCTTCAAGCTCTGGGCCCCCGACGCGCGTGAGGTGCGCGTGAAGGTGACGGACACGCAGGGCCGCGAGCAGCGCTTCCCCATGACGCGCGATGAGGGCGGCAACTGGAGCGCGCAGGTGAACGGCGGCTGGTCCTCGTTGGAGGGCAAGTCCTACGTCTACGAGGTGGTGGACTCCACCGGCGCCGCGAGCGACCGACCGGACCCCTACGCGCGCGAGATGATGGGCGAGCAGCGCGGGTTGGATCGGCTCTACCTGGACCCTGTGCGCGGCAAGGAAGTGGACCGCTACGCGCAAGGCGCCGTGGGCCTGATGCGCTTCGACGTGGACGACGCGGAGACCGCGCACAGCGCCTATCTGGTGCTGAAGGACCCCAGCGGGAAGCCGCTCAGCAAGCAGGCCCTGCTGGAGCGCCTCGGGGGCTTCGACGCGGGCGCCATCGACACGCTGCGCGGCGGGAAGTTCAACGACCTCTGGTCGAAGAACATCGAGGCGGATGGGCGCATCCGCATGACGAACGAGGGCGGCGCGTGGACCACCCTCGTGAATGATCCGGACAAGCTCGCGGGGCTTCGCTACGAGTTCCAGGTGTTCGACCAGGACGCGAGCGGCAAGCTCCAGCTTCGGGGCGACAAGAACCGCGACGGCAAGCTGAGCAGCCCCGAGCGCTCCACCTCCAAGGTGAACGACCCCTGGAGCGACGTGTTGACGAAGAGCAGCGGCGTGTCCTTCCGCGGCTCTGTCATCGTGGACCCCACGCGCTTCAGCTTCCAGCATGACGCGGCGCCTCGGGAGAAGGACCCGGCGAAGTGGGTGGTGTACCAGCTCCACGTGGGCAGCTTCCTGGGCGAGTCGGGCAACTCGGACCGCTCCACCATGGAGGACCTGCTCGGCAAGCTGGACTACTTCAAGGAGCTGGGCGTCAACACGCTGGAGCTGCTGCCGGTGAACGAGGTGGAGGGCAGCCGCAACTGGGGCTACCTGGGCGTCAACAGCCTCGCGGTGGAGAGTTCGTTCGGCTTCGAGGACAAGGACGGCCGCTGGGTCGAGGGGCGCGAGGCGCTCCAGCGCTTCATCGACGCGGCCCACGAGCGCGGCCTCAACGTGGTGTCGGACGTCGTCTACAACCACGTCTTCGGCGACTACAACGGCCTGTGGAACATGGGCGGCCCGAGCAACCCGTACTTCAACTGGTCGAAGGAGCCGGGGAAGTTCGAGCAGCGCGACACGCCCTGGGGCTCGGTGCCCGCGTATGACAACCCGAAGGTGAAGCAGCTCTTCGTGGACCACGCGGTGTCGCAGGTGGAGGAGCTGCACTTCGACGGACTGCGCTTCGACTTCACCGAGCCCATCAAGGGCGTGGGCGGCAAGGCCGGCTGGGACATGCTCCGGGAGATCAACCGGCAGGTGCACTTCGTCAACCCGAACGCGTGGACCGTGGCCGAGCAGTTCGACTACGACCCGAATCTCACGCGGCCCGCCAAGGCGGATGGCACGGGCGGCGGCTTCGACGCGCAGTGGTACACCGAGTTCCAGCACCGACTGGTGAATGACAACGCCAAGCCGGGGCTCGTGCAGGCGGCGGCGCGCGGCCAGAAGACGGACATGGATGCCTTCATGTCCATGATGACGGCGCCGCGCGGCCTGGACGACTGGAAGCATGCGCTGTCCATCATCTCCAACCATGACGAGGTCGGGAACGGCCAGCGCACGATGAACACCGCCGAGGGCGCCAAGCCCACGGACTTCCCGGACGAGTGGTCGCGGGGCGCGGCGCGCTTCGCGGCGGGCATTGGCCTGGCGGGGCCGGGCATCCCCATGTTCTTCCAGGGCGACGAGTTCGGTGCCCAGAACGACTTCCGCTGGGGCAACCCGTCCTCCTGGGACAGCGACTGGAGCTGGCAGTCGGTGGGCAAGGGCGTGGACTTCAGCCGCGTGCGCTTCGACGACGCGCGCAAGGCCACCTACGAGCGCCTCTTCGCGCAGCCGCCCGAGGCCCGCGCCAAGGACGCCGAGTTCCAGGCGTTCTCCGCCGACGACACGAAGCTCTTCACGGAGATCGCCGCGCTTCCCGCGAGCGAGCGCTCGGGCGCGATGCTGAACGTGACGCGCCGGCAGAGCTTCGGCTTCTACAAGGACGCCATCGCGCTGCGCTCCAGCAGCCCCGCCTTCCGCTCGGACGCGGAGGTGAAGCGCGTGTACACGCACAACGACGACGCGGTGATGGCCTTCACGCGCAAGTCGGGGGACGACGAGTACCTCGTCGTGGGCAGCCTCAACCGGAAGAACCTGGAGGGCTATGAGATGCCATTGCCTCCGGGGAACTGGAAGGAGGTGCTCAACAGCGACGCCGCGGCGTACGGCGGGAGCAACTTCGGCAACTACGGCGCCACGCTCTCGGGCAGCGCCGACACGAAGGTGAACATCCCCGCCGCGGGCTACGTGGTGTTCAAGAAGGCGTAGCCGCTACATCGTCTCCAGCTCTCGGCCCTTCGTCTCGGGGATGTGGCGAAGGGTGAAGTAGAACGAGAACACGGCGGCGACCGTGTAGAGGCCATAGGCCCAGCCCAGCCCGATGGTCGCCAGCACGGGGAACGTCACCGACACGATGAAGTTGGCGACCCACTGGGCCATGGCCGCCAGTGACAGCGCGAGCGCGCGGATGCGGTTGGGGAACATCTCCCCCAGGAGCACCCACATCACCGGGCCCCACGAGAACCCGAAGCTGACGACGTAGAGGTTCGCGGCCACCAGCGCCGTGGTTCCGGCCGCGCCGTGCAGCACGGGGTTGCCTTGCGCATCCTGCGGCGCCGTGCCGAAGAGGAAGGCGAGCAGCCCCAGCGTGAGCGCCATGCCCACCGAGCCCGCGAGCAACAGCGGCCTGCGGCCGATTTTGTCCACGCACGCGATGGCCACCAGCGTGGTGACGATGTTGGTGACGCTGGTGATGACGGTGATGAGCAGCGAGTCCTGCTCGGAGAAGCCCACCGCCTGCCAGAGCACGCTGGAGTAGTAGAAGATGACGTTGATGCCCACGAACTGCTGGAGCACGGCGAGGACGATGCCGACCCAGACGATGGGCTGAAGCCCCAGTCGGGCGCCCCGCAGGTCCGCCATGCGAGCGGGTCGGTCCGCGCGCAGCGACTTGCGGATCTCCACCACCTTGGATGGCGCGGTGTCTCCGATGATGTCGCGCAGCACGCCGAGCGCCTCCTGCTCGCGTCCCTTGGCCACCAGGTAGCGCGGCGACTCGGGGATGAAGAGCGAGCCCACGCCGTAGAGCAGCGCGGGCGGCAGGCCGCTCCAGAACATCCAGCGCCACGCGGTGATGCCGAACCACAGCGGGTTGGACGCGGATCCGGCGCTGCGCGCGATGGCGAAGTCACCCAACAGCGCCATGAAGATGCCCACCACGATGGCGAGCTGCTGGAGCGAACCCAAGCGGCCTCGCAGGTGCGCCGGGGCGATCTCCGCGATGTAGGCCGGCACGACGACGCTGGCGATGCCCACCGACAATCCGCCGATGAGTCGCCAGATGCTCAAGTCCCACAGCGCGAACGCGAGCCCCGAGCCCAGCGCGCTGAGGATGAACAGGCCCGAGGCGATGGCCATGACGCGCGTGCGTCCGAAGTGGTCCGCCAGTCGCCCGGCGAAGAATGCGCCCACCGCCGAGCCGACGAGGGCCGACGAGACACACAGGCCCAAGGCCCACGCGCTCGCCCGGAACTCGGTGGCCAGCGCGCCCACGGTGCCGTTGATGACGGCCGTGTCGAAGCCGAAGAGGAATCCCCCGAGCGCCGCCACCGCGGAGATGAGGACGATCCGCATCGTGGACGTCTGCGGACGGACCGTGGGCTGCCGACCTACCTCCAGGACTTCCGCCATGCACCAACCCCCCCGCGGAATGAGCGGACCCGCCGTGCCGGAACAGGTAGGCCTCGGACCGGTCCTGGCGGCACTCTCGACGGGGTGAGCCCCTGCCTCCTCGGCACCTCAGCCCTCAGGCGGGAGGCGCGGGTGGGCAGTGGAGCGCTGGGTGGGCGTCCTCGTGGATCAGGCCGCAGCGGCTGCGTCGCGGTAGCGGACCATCCGCTGTTGGATCGGATCCCACAGGTCCAACCGCAGGCACGTCGCGATGTCACGAGGGTGCAGGGTGGTGACGTGCGGCGTGCTCAGCTCGGGGATGGCGGCCATCGCCTCGGGCAGCCGGTAGAAGGGGATGCGCGGGTTGAGGTGGTGGACGTGGTGGTAGCCGATGTTGCCCGTGAACCACGCCATGATGGGGCCGCACTTCAGATAGCTGGAGGCCTCGAGCGCGCCCTCGACGTGCGTCCACTGCTCCTCGGGGAGCAGCCTCACGTCGTCGAAGTTGTGCTGCGCATAGAAGAGATACGCGCCCATCGCGTAGCCGAGGAACAGCGGGCCCACGAAGGCGGTGAAGTAGACGCTCGGCCCGAGCAGCTTCCACACCGCGATGGACAGCGCGACGTGGACGACGAGCGCCACGCCCGAGGCCCAGTAGCGACGCGGCGCGCGCAGGAAGGGCCGCAGGCACAGGTTGAGGAGGAACGCGGTGACGTAGCCGAACAGGAGCGTCAGCGGATGCCGCTCCACCCGGTAGCCCAGGCGCTCCAGCGGGGAGGCCTTGCGCCAGGTGTCCGTGGTCCACGTGATGAAGGTGCCGGCCGCGTCGGCGGACAGGCGGGCCGTGTTGGCGTGGTGGTGGTTGTGCGTGTCGTTCCAGATGCGCGCGGGCGTGAGCATGAGGATGCCCTGCAGATGGAACATCGCCTGCGTCAGCTTCGACGCGCCCGGCACCAGGGCGCCATGCATGAAGTCATGGTAGAGGATGAACGCGCGCACGAGGATGAGCGCCTCCAGCACGCCGCCCAGGATGCGCAGCGGCAACCAGGGAGCGGCGGCGGCCATCACCATGGCGCCCGCGAGCGCGAGCACCGTCGAGGCGATGTTCCACCGCGCCCGAGCCCCGTCGGGTTGGGCGAAGGGGCGGGTCCGGGTGATGAGGTCCTTGCTCGCGCTGAGAGCTGTACGTTCCATGGATGGGGAGCTCCGAGGAGTCGCCGCGGCATCCGGCCACGGGAAAGCTTGCCCCAGCGTTCTGGCATTCCCATGTCATGGCGAAGTCAGCCCGCGATTTGACGCGCCATGCCACGATTCAGCGGCGAGCGACCGCTCAGTAGGCCGCCCGAAGACGTCGAGCGCCGACCTCGGAATTGGCGGAGGGAGGAAGGCGGCGCTGGGTTCGCGTAGCGCCTGAAGCTTCCAGAGCCTCGTGGCACATTGGCTCGGAATGAGAGCTCAGCTCACCACGCTCATGGCCCCCGAAGACCGCGGGTGCGATGACGGCCTGGTACAACTCCCTGGTTCGGTGGCTCAAGGCGAACTTCAAGAACTCGTGTGTATCCGCCTCGGACTTCAAGCCCGAGGTCGGCAGTCGCGAGCACAGGGTCTGGGTCGGCCCGCACGCCATCGAGCGGTCACGACGCGGATGCAAGCTCAAGCAGAGCGGTCCGCTCGAGTTCTCACTGCACTACTTCGACCCCGCCGATGAGGACCAGGTCCTGGCGAGATACCGGGAGCCCAAGAACCTTCTCCTCGTGGGGCGCGTGACCCATGCCGGCGAGGTGGTGGACCCGACGCTGCGCAAGCAGGTCTTTCGCGTCGAAATGGAGAACGGCGCACCGCTTCCGAGTTTCGAGGGGCCGTTCATGTCCTCTCATCCTGAACCCAAGCCCGGCGATGAGGTGGCCTGTGTGTTCAATGAGAACATCTTGGGCAGACACCCAGAGCCGTGGGAATCGCGAGAGCTCAAGAGGCTGCCCCCGAAGAATCGTGAGCGGATTCTTCAGGGCCTTCGCAAGACATGGCGCCTTTGAGCCGCTGGCCCGGTCGTGGCGGGCCGCGCCAGGGCCTCCTCAGCGCTCGCGAATGACGACGAGCGGCGTCAAGGAGCCGCCCTGCGCCACGTTCACCACGGCCGCGGTGGACAGCCGCACGAGGCAGGACTCCTGCCTCGCGTCGTTCCACACGAACGGGTTGAGGTCCGAGTAGAGCGATTCGAAGTGGAGCTGTCCGTCCTCGAAGTAGGGGAAGCGCTCGCGCGGCGTGGTGACGCGCTCCTGGACGACCCACGTCTCCTCGCGCGCTTGCTGGAGCGTCGTGCGCCAGTGCTCCGCATCAGTCTCCCAGCCCAGCGTGACGCTGGTGCCGCCGTAGTCCGTGGTGGGCTTGAGGACGAGCTGCTCGCGGTGCTCCAGGATGAAGGGCACCAGGTCCACGTCCTCGCCGCGATAGCGCGTGGTGCCCTCGCGCACCAGCCGCGTCCACGGGACGTGCCGCGCCACCGCCGCGCGCGACTCCGCATCGAAGAGGTCCGTCTCCGCCTGGGTGCTGAGGATGGCGAAGAGCGCCTTGCTGCGCAGCACGCAGGTGCGGAACAGCCCGTTCATGAACCACGCGGAGCCCGCGCGCAGGGCCTCCATGACCGGGTGCTCGGGGCCGCAGCCGATGACGAGTCCGCCAAAGCCAATGGCGGAGATGAACGTGACGGCGTCGATGCGCAGGTCGCGCAGGAAGAGCTGCCCGTCGCGGTGCGACCACTCATCCTCGGAGGTGACCAGCTCCAGGAGGATGCCCTGCGCCTGGAAGTACGCCTGGAGGACCTCCTCCTCCTCGGAGTCGTCCGGGCCCGCCGGCCCGAAGAAGGCCATGCGCAGGGGCCCGGTGCGTCCCGTGCGCGCGTGGTTCTCTCGCAGCGCCTCGATGTAGTGAGGCGCGTAGCACGGCGCGCTCACGGCGTAGCGCTGCGAGAACGACTCCATGATGGGGGTGGCGTGGAAGACCTCGGCGAGGTCATGCGTGCGGAACAGTCCACCCGGCGCGGTGTTGTACTCGATGAAGCGCAGCACGCCGGACGCGTCCATCAGCCCGTCCATGCGCCCGATGACGCTTGGCAAGGGCGAGTGCGCGTCCACCGCCGCCAGGAGGTCCACCCACTCGGGCAGGGCCAGCTCGCGGCGGAAGGGTTCGTCCCGACACGCGCGCTGGAACACCACCTCCAGCGCGCGGTTCACCGCGAGGGTCGCGCGCTGAATCTCGCGGTGCTGCTCGAGCGTGATGAATCGCGGCCGAAGCGCGCGGTACAGCGAGCGGCCCTGGCGTCGCAGCGAGGTGCGGGAGGAGACCGCTTGCAACAGCTGCTCATGGGTGCGGCGCAGGACATCGCCCTGGAGCAGGTGCTCATAGTGGGCGACGGCTTCGGCAATCACGTTGCGGGACATGGGTGCGCTCCGGAGGTGGACGCCATGCGAAGAGAGGAGGTTGAGCCTCCTCCCCGCATGGATTCAAGCCTCAGGAGAACAACTCGAGCAGGTCCTGGCGGGTGATGGAGGTCGCGGCCGACGCCTCACTGAGGGCGGCCTCGAAGAGCGCGCGCTTCTTCTCCTGGAGCCCGAGGATGCGCTCCTCCACGGTCCCCTGAGACACCAGCCGGTACACCATGACGGGGCGCTCCTGCCCGATGCGGTGCGCGCGGTCCGCGGCCTGGGCCTCGGCGGCGGGGTTCCACCAGGGGTCCATGAGGAACACGTGGTCCGCCGCGGTGAGGTTGAGTCCCGTGCCACCCGCCTTGAGCGACATGAGCAGCACCGGTGCGCCGTCCGCGCCTTGGAAGCGCGAGGTGACGTCGCCGCGGTTGGCCGTGGTGCCGTCGAGCCGGTCGAACGCGATGCCCGCGGTCTTCAGGTGCGGCTCGACGAGATCCAACAGCGACGTCCACTGCGAGAACACGAGCGCCTTGTGGCCCTCGGACACGGCGGTGGTGAGCGCCTCCACCAGCGTCTGGACCTTGGACGAGGTCGCGGCGTGCTGTCCGGGCACGAGCGCCGGGTGGCACGCGGCCTGACGCAGCCGGAGCAGGGCCTCGAGGGCCTTGAGGACGCTGCCGCCCTCATTGAGCAGGGCGACCACCTCGGCGCGCGTCGCGGCCATCACCGCGTCGTAGACGGAGCGCTCGCGCTCATCCAGCGACACGTGCATGACGGAGTCGGTGCGCGGCGGCAGCTCGGGGGCGACGTCGCGCTTGAGGCGCCGCAGGATGAACGGGCGGATCCGCTTGCGCAGCTGCTCCGCCGCGCCGGGGCGTCCCTCCGAGATGGGCTGCGCCACCTTCTCGTCGAACTGGCGCCGGCCGCCGAGCAGGCCGGGGTTGGCGAAGTGCATGAGGCTCCACAGCTCCTCCAGCCGGTTCTCCAGCGGCGTGCCGCTGAGCGCCAGCCGCAGGTTCGCCTTGAGTCCGAAGGCGGCGCGCGCCACCTGACTCTCGGGGTTCTTGATGGCCTGGGCCTCGTCCAGCACCACCGCGTTCCAGGTGCGTCCGGCCAGCACGGCCGCATCCAGGCGCAGGATGGCGTAGGTCGTGAGCGTGACGTCCGCGCCGTCATCCAGCGCGCGGCCGGGGCCGTGGTACGTGCTGACCTTCAGCGAAGGACGGAAGCGCTGAAGCTCCGCGGCCCAGTTGGGCAGCACGCTGGTGGGGCAGACGATGAGCGAGCGGGTGCCGAGCACGCACATCGTCTGGAGTGTCTTTCCCAGACCCATGTCGTCCGCGAGGATGCCGCCGAGCCCCGCGTCGCGCAGGAAGGCAAGCCAGCTCACGCCCTGCTGCTGATAGGGGCGCAGCGTGGCGGTGAGGTCGGCGGGGAGGGTGGGGGCCGGGAGCTTCTCGAAGCCCTCGACCAGCGGCGCCAGGCGCTCGAGTCCAGGAGGCGGGGGCTGCTCCAGCGTCTCGCAGAGCGCGGTCAGCTCGGGCAGCGCGTGGTTGGACACGCGCCCATCCGCCTGTCGCGCGGCGAGGAGATCCGCCACGCGCTGGCCATTCTTGTCGAGCCACGCGCGAGGCAGCGGCGCCCAACCGCCACCGTCGAGCGGCACGAGGCCCAGTCCCTCGGTCCAGGCGCGGAGCACGGCCGCGGCCTCCACGGTCTGCGTGCCTCCCTTGCCGCCCTCCACCTGGAACTCGAGGGTGAAGCGCACGTCGGGGACGCCCGACTCGGAGGCGCCGCCTTCGACACGCAGCGACGGGAGCAGCCGGACGTTGGGGCTGACCACGCCCGCCGCGTCACCCGTGAGGTCGCCGCGCCAGCGCCGCAGCTTGTCGGCGAAGCGCACCATCTCCTGCCCCTGCACGGTGAGCCGGCGTCCCGGGATGAGGTTCAGCTCCTCGCGGAGTTGATGCAGGAGGCGCTGCTCGGCGGCCTCGTCGCGCAGGGGGACGGCGCCGCGCAGGTAGACCATGCGGCCCGCGTCCACGCGAACCGTGGGCGGCGCGCCGTAGACGAGCGTGGGCAGCACGGACAGGCCGGAGTCGAGCTGGTTCAGCTCCATGAGGATGCGCGGCTTGAGGTCGCGGTCGATGGGCGGCAGGCGCTTGCTGCGGACCTCGACGGGGATGCGGCGGCCCAGCTCGGGCAGGACCTTGGAGGTGATTTCTCCGAGCTGCTCGGGCGCGTAGTTCCGGACGATGGGCAAGTGCTGGAGCCACGGGCCCGTCATCGACGTCTCGCCCAGGCGCGCGATGGCATCGCCACACAGCGCGACGCCCGGGCTGAGGATCTCCTCGATGCGCGCGTCCTTGGTGACGGTCACCACGAGCTGACCGCCGCGGTCCTCGACGACGGCGTGGGGCAGCACGACCTCACCGGCGATGGCGACGGGGCGACCATCGAGGAGCACGTTGCGCGAGGGCTCCAGCACGCGCAGCAGCGCCTCCAGGGACTCGGGCGAGATGGCGCCTCGCGTGCGGCGCTCGAGGAGTCGATCCGCGAGCAGGTCGGACTGCTCGACCTGGAGCGTGGCGGCCTGCGCGGGCTTGGCGAGGATGGCGGCGATGCTGCCGTCGAGTGGCTCCTCGGAGCCGTCCGCGTGCGCGATGGCGCGGTGGAGCTGGAGGCCGCCGTCCACGCGGGTGAAGCGGTACACGATGCGCGACCACTTGCTCGCGGCGGGAGCCAGCGGCGTCTCCTGCTTCTCGGCCTGCTGGATGGAGATGGCCGCGGCGACGACGTGCTCACAGGGATCCACGCGGCTGGGGCAATCGCACTCCCACGCCTCGTCGTTCGGATAGAGCGCGACGGTGAGGGCCACGGGCCGGCCCGGCGAGCGAACGCGGAGTTCTATCTCGGACTCCGTCTGGGACTGGAGGACCACGGCGCCCGCGCGCGCGAGGTTGACCCCGTTGGACCAGATGCCAGGGCGGGCGGCCTTACGGACGGCTTCGAGCAGTTGAGCGGTCGCGGACATGGGAGGGGCGACTCCCTACGCTCAGCCGGCGCGGGGTGCAACGGCCATGCGGCGCGAGCCTCCCGTTCGCTGCTGGATGCCACACGCCGCGCGCCCCCAGCGTCGAACCTCCGCGGGGGACGCAAGGCGGGGAGGGCGGTGGGTCAGGCGTCCCTTCGCTCACCGCGCACGAAGAGCGCCTGGCCGGTGCGCTGGAGCCACGCGTCGAAGGACAGCAGGCCCGGGTGCCGCGCGCGCAAGGCCGCGATGTCCGCCTTGCCGCCGTCGTCGTTGGCGAAGTCCACCAGCTTCAACATGTCGGGGTTCGACGCCACGAACTCACGGGGAATCTGCGCGTAGGCAATCTCGCGTCCCAGGGCGCGACCGATCGCCCGCGCCATCTGCGGCCCGGTCAGCCGGTCACCCGCGAGCTCCAGCGCCTCTCCGACGAAGCGCTCCGGTTGCGCGAAGGCGAGCGCGGCGAACTTCCCGATGTCCTCCACCGCGATGAGCTGGAGCCCTCGGTCCGGCAGGCTCAGGAAGCGCAACACGCCCTCGGGCACGCCGAAGTCGGGTTGGGCGAACAGCTCCATGAAGGCCATGGGGCGCAGCACGGTGGCGCGCAGCCCGAGGCGCGCGATGTGCTGCTCGATCTCCCACTTGCTCTCGTAGTGGCTCGCGCCCGTGCCTCGCTCGGCGCCGCCCGCGGACGTGTAGACGAGGTGGCGGATGCCCGCGGCCTTCGCCGCGTCCGCGACGTTCTTCCCGAAGCGAATCTCATCCGCCGACGTCACCCCCGCGGTGGGCTGGCCCTGGCTGGGCTGCACGCTGAACACGCCGTGCGCGCCACGCAGCGCCGCGTCGAGCGAACCCCGGTCTCCCATGTTGCCCGGCACCACCTCCACCCCCGCCCGCGCCAGCGCGCTCGCCGCCGCATGCGTGGGGTGGCGCACCAGCGCTCGGACCTTCCAGCCCTCCGCCAACAACTGGCGCGCCGTCGCGCCTCCCTGCTGCCCCGTTGCCCCCAGAACGACGATGACTTCGTCCGACCTGCTCATGTGTGCCTCCCGCCGGCTCGCCCGGTTCGAGGGCCACGGTAGGCAAGCAGGCGCCTCGATTCAAGATGACCGGTCGTCTTGAGTCTCGAATGAGGATGGGGGCGCGGAGGTCTCCGGTGCTTGACGCCTCCAGACGACCGGTCGTATTCCGAGGGCATGCCCAGACCCAATGTTCGGGAGAAGCTCGTCGCCGCCGGTCTCAAGACGCTGCTCCGGCAGGGCTTCAACGGGTGCGGGGTCCAGGACATCACCGCCGCGGCTGGCGTTCCGAAGGGGTCGTTCTACAACCACTTCGAGAGCAAGGAGGCGCTCGGCGTCGAGTGCATCAATCGCTACCTGGAGGGCCCCGACGCGCGGTCCGCGCTGTTGACGGAGGCCTCGGTGGCCCCTCGCGAACGGCTGCGGCGGTACTTCGCCGTGGCGGTCGAGACGATGGTGACGTGGAAGTTCGAGCGCGGGTGCCTCCTCGGGAACTTCGCGGTGGAGATGGCGGACCACAGCGCGCTCATCCGCGAGCGGGTGGCGCAGGGCTTCACCGCGTGGTCCAGCGAGCTGGAGCCCGTGATTCAAGAGGCTCAGCGCGCGGGCGAGGTCTCCGACAGCGTGTCCGCCGCGACGCTCGCCGCCTTCCTCATCAACGCCTGGGAGGGCGCGGTGTTGCGGAGCCGCGCCGACAAGAGCCGCGCGGCGCTGGATGACTTCCTGCGCGTCGCCTTCGACCGGGTGCTTCGCTGAAGGAGGCGCCATGACGCCGCGCGCACGACGTCACCTGGGGGTGGGAGTGCTCGCGCTGCTGGCGTGGGCCGGCTGGTTCCTGGAGGTCGTGGGCCTGCGCGGCTGGGAGGGGCTGGAGTGGCTTCGTCACTTCCCGCTCGCGGCGGTGCCTGGGTGTCTCCTCGCGGGAGGGGCGGCGTGGCTGCCCGTCCTGGATGCGCCGGGGTCGCGTGTTCGCAAGGGGCTGGCGCTCGGGGGCGCTGGGGCCGTGTCCCTGGTGGCCTTCGTCCTCACGCGAGATGTGGCGGGGCTGCTGGGCCCCCGGGGCTCCGGTGTGCTCGCGCTGGGCGACGCCATGTGGCGGGTGTGGGCCCGGGGCGCGGGGGAACTCGTGGTCGCGCTCGCCCTGGCCAGCGTGGGCGTGTGCGGGGCCCTGCGGTGGGCGGGCGCACCTCTCCGCTGGCGGACCGTGCCGTTGCTGGCCGTGGGCATCGCCGCGGTGCCCACGTTGAGCTGGCTGTCGATTCAGCTGATCCCCGCGCTCAATGGGCACCAGGATCTGATCCACGCGGTGAAGATGGGCTACCCGCTGTTCTGGACGGTCCTCGTCGTCTTCGCGGCCGTGTCGCTGGGGCGCCGGCCTGTGTCCCCCTGATGTCGTATCCAGCCCCGTCGGTGGCTGGGGTACACTCCGGGTATGACACGCTCGAAGAAGCTCTTGTTCCAGATTCCGGCGGTGGTCGCGGTGCTGGGCGTGGGGGTCGCGTGGCAAGCCGGGGCTGGGGAGTGGTTCCACCCCACGGACATCGACCGGGAGCTGCCGAAGGAGTCCGCGGACTGGTCGACCACGCAGTGCCGCCCTCCGCCCCACTACAATCCGGCCTATGACGACGCGCCCCCCAAGGATGAGATGGGGGGCTGCGAGCTGTATGTGGTCCGCGTCCTGGAGGTGCGGGACGAAGGCGCCACGCGCAACCGTCCGCCGCGCGTGCGGCTCGCGGTGGAGGAAGTCCTCCGAGGCCCCGCGCGCAAGGAGCCCATCCCCGCGGTGTTCACTCCGGCGATGGGGAAGATGCGCTGCGGAACGTCCGTGCTGGCGGATCGCGCCGCGGGCGTCCCGGACGCGCATGTCGCGGGCCCCCAGGTGGGCGCGCGGCTCATCGTCGCGGGAGGGTGGAACGCTCGCCAGAGCTGGTTCGAGGTGACCGGCGAGCGCGTCTGGGCCTACGGCGACGCGAAGCGCACCGAGCTGCTCAAGCTCGCGCAGGCCACGCCGGCGGTGCGCTGAGCCGGGTGCTTCAGGACGCGGGCGGCTTCAGCATCGTGAGCGACTGGTACGCGCTGCCGTCCTGGAAGGCGCCCAGGGCCTTGGAGTCCTTCTCCATCTTGGTCTGCACGGCCTTGGGCAGCTCGGCGTAGAGGTCCTGGCCGAGCAGTTCCTCGATGCGATCCACCGGAACGCGGGTGGACTCGAGGAAGGGGATGATGTCGTCCTTCTTCGAGGGGCCCTGCTTCGTGTTGGGCACCAGGTAGGCGAACATCGTCAGGTTGCCGTTGGGCAGCTCCAGCAGCACCGTCTTGAAGTTGTGCGTGGGGACGGCGATGCGGCGCGTCTTCGAGCCGGTCGTCTCGATGGACTCGGGCGGCAGCGGCTTGCCCTTCGCGTCCAGGAACAGGTTGCCGGTGAGGATGTAGGCCTTGCCGCCCGTGGCCTTCACGAGCCCCGACACGCCCTGCTCCAGCGTGCGCCACACCTGCTGGTTGTGGTTGCCGTACTGGGGCGCGATGTTGGTCATCAGGTGGCTCTCGTCCATGGCCTCCTGCGTGGGCGAGTCCTCTGCGGGCTTCATGTGGCCGCGGTCGAAGCCGGTGTTGTTGTAGTCCGAGTCAGTGACGCCCTTGGAGCCCAGGACGGGGTCCCGCGTGAAGGTGCTCTTCGAGCGGTTCACGGTGGCCGGCGTCTCGCGGATGTCCGACGCGGAGAGCATGTAGCTCACGAACGTGGGGACGTTCTTGCCCTGGTCGAGCGAGGCGCGGGAGTACTCCTTGATGAGCGACAGCCCGCTGTCGGTCTTCCCGGTGGCCTGGGGGCGGAGCGGATCCACCTCGCCAGCGCCCTCCGCCACGCGGCTCTCGAAGACGGCCGCCTTCTGATCCGGCACCCATTGGGTGTCCTTGAGCTTGCCGGCCTTGGAGTCGTTGATGAAGGCGTTCAGCTCATCCACGGAGAGCTGACCGTCGCCGTTGCCGCTGAGCTTGTCGGCGCGCTTGGCGACCGCTGCCTGCCACTTCGTGTCGAAGGCGTCCACGTCCGCGGTGTGGGCCCCGCCCTTGAGCTTGGCGTCCAGCGCGGCGCGCTCTTTCTGGAGCGCGGTGGAGGTGAGGAACTGCGCGTCCGTCGGCGCGGCGAGGTAGTTCTCCAGCTCGGAGGCGGACACGCTGCCGTTGCGGCCCCGGGTCTTCGTGCCGGCGCCATCCGCGGCCTTCATGAGGCGGCCCTGCCAGCTCGCCTCGTTCCAGCCGAACTTCTGCTGGAGGTCGGAGATGGACACTTCCTTCGTCTGCGTCCGGTTCCAGGCGCCCCCGGTCGCGGTGAGCGACGCCACGGTGGGCTTGGTCGGGGTGGACGCAGCGGCGGCGGGGCGAGGGGTCGAGGCGCGCGTGGTGGCTGGAAGCGTCATCCGAAGGTGTCCTCGTGGCCTGAAGGCAGTGGGCAGAGCGCCCCGCTTGGACATCGTCGGCGGGAACCCTCGCCCGGTTGCGTCACAGCGCGCTTTTTCCTGCGATTCCCCCCACAAACCACCGGAATCCGCGCGGTTATTACTTGGAGTTCGGTTTCCGAGCCGGCGGCAGCGGGGTGGTGGCGGGCTGGGAGCGCTGGAGGGTGTGGACGATCTGCGCCTCGGCCTGGAGTCGCTCCACGTAGTCGGGGGCGAGGCCGGCGCGCTCGGCGCAGAGCGCGAGGGCGACGAGGAAGGACTCGCTCACGGGCCCGGTGGGCGCGGGGCCGGGGCGCGCGGGCGGCGTGAAGGCCTGGGCGGAGAGGGTGGCGCCGGTGGCGGTGCGCACGCGGACCGCGCGCGACTCGGTGGCCTCGGCCATGGCGGCCTCGAAGCGGGCGAC
This sequence comes from Myxococcaceae bacterium JPH2, assembly GCA_016458225.1. Classification (NCBI taxonomy): domain Bacteria; kingdom Pseudomonadati; phylum Myxococcota; class Myxococcia; order Myxococcales; family Myxococcaceae; species Myxococcaceae bacterium JPH2. The sequence goes on from JAEMGR010000019.1 coordinate 47,818, forward strand.
CGCGTCCCAGGACTCGGCGGGGAGGATGCGCAGCCGTCCCAGGAGGCGGCGTCCCGGAGCATCCACCAGTCGGGCGACGCGTCCGTTCCAGGCCGGGGAGGTCACGTCGTAGACGAGGTCCACGTCGAGCGCCTCGGCCAGCTCACCCTCGGGGAGGGTGGGGATGGGGGGCAGGCCCGCCCGGTGCTCGCGCGCTGTCGCGGGGGACAGGTCCAGGGAGAAGGCAAACCAGGGGCGCGTGGAGGTCGGGCCAGGAGGCATGTCCCGAGTTTCATCGAAAGGCGGGGAGGGTGCCAGCGCGGCGCGGAAGAGGGACGCGGTGGGGAGACCCGCGTCCCTCCATCCCTCAGCGCGTCACGGCCCCACGGCGAACACGAGGTCGTCCTGGTCGTCGTACGAGACCGAGCCCGTGCCGCACGCGGCGGCGGAGCCCTGGTAGCGGAAGCGCGCGCGCACCGCCTGGAGCGAACCTGCGGGCAGCGTGTACGTGGCGGACAGGGTCTGCGCGCCGGCCACGGTGGGCGACAGCGTGCCGATCAGCGTCCACGTGGGGCTGTTCGCGTTGGCCGCGTAGTACAGGTCCAGCTTGTCGGAGGTGTACGAGGAGTAGGCCCACACGGTGGCCTCGACCTTGACCTGCTTGCCCGGGCCGAACGCGGTGCCATTCACCGAGCTGACCTTGATGCGGTCGTTGGACTCATCCGAGTGGAACGTGCCCGACGCGCCATCCGCGCAGGTGGAGCCCGCCAGGGTGTTGGGCGCGTTGGTCTCGGCGGGGCTCATGCTGCCGCGGCCAGTGAGCAGCGTGCCCGAGTCACACGCGGTGCCCACGCTGGCGCAGGCCGGGGCCTTGAGCGTGGCGTTGTAGACGGCGGTGAAGACGGTGTTGGCCACCGTCACCGTCACGGCGCTGGTCGCCGTGGAGTTGCCCGCGCCGTCATACGCGACGGCGGAGACGGTGTGGCTGCCGTTGCTGGCCGTGGTGGAGTCCCACGCGTAGCTGTACGGCGAGGAGAAGTCCGAGTTCTTCACCGCGCCGTCCACGAGGAAGTCCACGCGGCTGACGCCCACGTTGTCGCTGGCGGTCGCGGAGAGCGTCACGGAACCCGACACGGTGCCACCGGTGGGCGCCGTGAGCGACACGGTGGGCGGGGTGGTGTCCGGCGGGCCGCCACCACCGACGACGCCCTTGGCGAGCTCGGCCATGTACGCGGCGGCGATCTTCGCGAACTTGAGGGCGTTGTCCGCCGTGCCACCGCTGCTGTTGGCCAGCGTGTCATTGGCCGTGTGGATGTACGGGTTGTACTCGCTCATCAGCGCCTCGAACGGGATGGACGCCGGGTAGCCTTGGCTGGTCCACGAGGCGTGGTCCGAGCACGCGTAGCCGCACGTGATGTTGGTCCACGTGTAGCCCGTGTACGTGTTGATGAGGTTGGTGAGGAAGGTGTTCTGCGCGGCGTTGGTGTTGTCGGTGACGATGGTCACCTCCCACGACGAGCCGCGGTAGTTGACCATGTCGAGCTGGAGCGCGCCCACGACGTTGGTGCCCGCGGTCTTGTACGCGGCGGCGATCTCCTTGGAGCCCTTGAGGCCGGCCTCCTCGCCCGAGTAGGCCATGAGCTTCACCGTGCGCGCCGGCTTGTAGCCCTTGGCAATGGCCGAGCGCAGCACCTCGGTGAGGGTGGCGACGCCCGAGGCATCATCGTCCGCGCCGGGCGCGACGCCCGCGGTGTTGTTGAGGTTGATGGAGTCCAGGTGGCCGCCCATCACGACGACCTCGCTGGGGCTCGAGGTGCCGGTGATGGTGAGGATGACGGAGGGCTGGGCCCAGGTGGAGTGCGTGTAGAGCTGCACGGAGATGTCCGCGCGGCCCGCCGCGATGTTGGTCCACTCGGTCTTCAGCCAGTTGGCCGCGTCCACCCCCGTCTGGGACGTGTAGTAGCGGTTGGTGAAGCTGGCCAGCGAGCTGATGGTGCCGCGCAGGGTGGACTCGCTCAGGCCGCCGACGAGCGAGTTGACCACCGCGGCGTTGTCGATGGTGTAGGCCACCGCGGTCGCGAGCGAGGTGGGCGTGGAGCGCAGCTCCGCGTTCGCCTGCTCTTGCGTGTCGTGCGTCACGAAGCCGCCGCAGCGGTTGAAGCGATCGTGCATCACGCGCGCGATGACGACGAGCTGCGACTCATGCACGCGGAGCACGCGGATGCCGTTCTGTTCACGGCCCTCCACGCCCGCGCCCGAGTCCTTCAGTGCCGCTTGGACCTCGCTCACGGTGTCCGTGCCGAGCGTGACCCAGACTTCGCGGTCGGCTGCCCAGGCGGACGTCGTGGTGCAGCAGAGCAGCGTGGCGACGGCCGCCAGCCTCTTCCAGTACATGAACCCTCCGGTGCGGGTTGAACCCGCGTGAGCCCTGTGCGGACGGGTGGACCCCGAAGCGCAGGGAGACTGCGTGCCCGGTGTGGCGGATTCAACGGCGCTACCCGCGCGCACCCCCGGCCCGACCCCGCGCGAAGCCCCCTGTTTTCGGCACGACACAAGTGCCCCGCATCCGTGCATGACCCAGGAGGGCGTCAGGCACCGCGGGTGGCGCATCCTGTGTAATACGAGATATGCACGTCAAGCATGCGATACAAGCGAAGCATGAAAAATCTGACGATGCTTGCGAGGTGAGACGTGTAGGTCGTGTGTTGGAGGTCGCTGTTCGCAGTGCGACCGTTGCGCATGACGCACCGAGGTGAACGGCTGCGTCAGAGCGCCGGTTTGGCGCTCACGGGTGTGCGCTCAGCGATGGGCTACGCGAATTCCGACTCGAACGCCGCGATGGCCTGCTCCAACGTCGCGTGCGGCGCGGAGCGCTCTTCGGGAGGCGTCTCGGAGAGCAACTCCCAGAACTGGCGCTCCAGCACCTCGCGGTCCTTCTGACTGAAGGGCTCGCGCAGCCGGTCCGCGCTCTGCACCACGTAGCCGCCCTGGCCCAGCACTTCCAGGCATCGATAGATGATCAGCTCGCGGTTGGGCGTGCGGCGGATGACCTCGATGCGCTTGTAGAGGTTGGGCATGCCAGGGCGAGGACTACAGGAGCATCTCGAGGGGCATGGTCATGCCCGCCTCGAACTGGGGCGCCTGGCGAAGCTGCTCCAACACGGTGGGGCTGGCGACGAGCGTCACCTGCGGCAGTGAGCCGGGCTCACTCATCCACTTCACCCCTCCCGCCAGGCCCTGTGCGTCCAGATAGCCCACCAGGGACTCGCGGAATCGTTGGCTCTCTTGCACGCCCCGCTCGTACACGGCCCGGCGGTCCAGGGACTTCGCTGCCTTCTTCACAGCCGCGCTCGCGCCTACAACGTCCCGAGGCATGACGATGATCTCAACCCACATCGGCCCGCCCTCCGTTGGCTCAACACACGAGAAGTCCGTCTCCCATTATCGCAGAGGGCAAACGCGCCGTTGCGTCTGGAATGACGCCGCGGCGCGCGAGTCCGTGGTTTTCATGTTTTGCCGGGCGAACAGAGCGCGAGAAGCGTGTTTTGCTGCTCTCTGCACGTGAGGTGGCGGACACTGACGCGCCGGTTCACGGCCGGCCGAGCAGCTCCAGCGCGGCGGTGGTGAGGGCCGAAATGCCGGTGCGCAGGGTGCGCTCGCGGTCCGGCGCGAAGGTGGCGGAGTGCAAGGAGGGGAGCGGCTCTCCCGATTGCCTGGCCTGTGCGTAGCGCTGTGGTTCCACCGCGCCGAGCCACAGCAGCGTCGCGGGAATCCCGAGCCGGCCGTACTCGGAGAAGTCCTCGCCGCCCATGACGGGCGGGGCCGTGCGCAGGTTCTTGTCGCCGAGTGCACGCGCCAGCGCGGAGACGAGCCGCTGCGTGAGCGCGGGCTCGTTGTACGTGGCCGGCGTGCCCTCAGTGACGGAGACGGTGGGCGGACGTGGCGCGTTGGACGCGAGGGCCTCGGCCTTGACGATGCGCTCGATTCCCTCGAGCAGCCGCTTGCGCACCTCGGGCTTGTACGAGCGGACGGTGAGCTGGAGCCGCACCTCGTCGGGGATGATGTTGTGCTTGGTGCCTCCGTGGATGGAGCCCACCGTCACCACCGCGGGCTCCAGCGGGTCCTTCTCGCGACTCACCAGCGTCTGGAGCGCGAGCACCGTGCGCGCCGCCATCACCACCGGATCCACCGTCGTCTGCGGATACGCGCCGTGTCCGCCCTTGCCGTAGAGCGTGACATCCACCGAGTCCACGCTCGCGAGCGCGAAGCCCGGCGTGTACTCCACCGTGCCCGCTTCGGCGGTGCTGCTGTCGTGCAAGGCCACCGCGAAGTCCGGCTTGGGGAAGCGCTGGAACAAGCCCGCCTCCAACATCTGCCGCGCGCCCGAGCCCTGCTCCTCGGCGGGCTGCGCCACGAGCATCACCGTGCCTCGCCACTGGCCGCGCGCGCGAGCGAGCAGCATCGCCGTGCCCATCCACGACGTCATGTGCACGTCATGGCCGCACGCGTGCATCACCGAGACGCGCTGCCCGCCATCGTCCACCGCCGTCACCTTGCTCGCGTACGGCAGCCCCGTCTTCTCCTCCACGGGCAGCCCGTCCATTTCCGTGCGCAGCATCACCGTGGGCCCCGCGCCGTTGCGCAACAGCGCCACCACGCCGTGGCCCCCCACCTGCGTCGTCACGTCGTAGCCCAGCGCGCGCAGCCTCGCCGCGAGCTTCGCCGCTGTCTTCTCCTCTTGCCGCGACAACTCGGGCGCCTGGTGAAGCTCGCGGTAGAGCTTGTCCAGGTCCGGGTACAGCGCGTCCAACGCCCCGAGCGCGGGAGGCGGCGCGGGCGTCTCTGCCGCGAAGGCGGGGAGCGCGCAAAGGGACATGACGGCCATCAGCATCGCGGCGGGACGACGTGGCATCACCGGAGTGTCCTGGCGTGAGGGGAGGCGCGACTACAGCACGGTGGCGCGCGCGCTGCCCATCGCGCCCCGGCGCCGTGTTTTGCCGCTTGCCTGGGACCTGTGAGGTCGGCAAGGTAGCTCCGTAGTCAGACTGAACGGATGTTGCGTTCCCAGGAGCGAGCGATGATGGAGTTCCACAGGGGCCGGTTGTTCGATCACGTGCACATCCAGGTGAAGGACCTGGAGGCCAGTCGGCGGTTCTATCGCGCGGTGATGGAGGTGTTCGGACTGACCATCCAGCACGAGGCGCCAACGTTCTTCAACACGGATGAGCTCTTCGTCACGGCGGATGGACCGCCGTCGCGCATCCACCTGGCGTTCCAGGCGCCGGACCGCGAGACGGTGCACCGCTTCTACGAGGTGGCCCTGGCCGCGGGAGGCCGCGACAACGGCGGTCCCGGCGAGCGCAAGTACCACCCGGGTTACTACGCCGCGTTCGTGTTGGATCCGGACGGCAACAACCTCGAGACGGTGTTCCACGGCCCGGTCGACCGCTCCGCTCCGTCCGTCGTCCTGAAGGCGCTCTAGGTCGCTGGCGCAAAGGAAGAGGGGCCCCTGGTTGAATCCAGGAGCCCCTCGGTGTCACGGGCCCAGCAGCTCAGACTCCGGAGCGGGGCCGCGCTCCGGAGCCTTGCGCATCAGCGGGCCGTGGGGGTCGCGCGGCCCTGCTTCGTCTGGGCCGCCTTCCCGTTCGCCTTGGCGACCGCCGCCGAGACGTTGAACACCAGGTCGTCGCGGTCGTTGTAGCTGCCGGACACGCACGCGCTCGTCGCCGTCCCGCCGTAGCGGAACTGCGCGCGCACGGCGTGGTTGCCCGTGTTGGCGCCCACCGTCAGCGTGTACGAGAACGTCTTCAAGCCCGCGACGGTGCACGCCTGATTCGTGGTCAGCGTGGTCCACGTCGGCGCCGTGGTGGCGTTCGTCGTGTAGTACAGGTCCAACGAGTCGGACGTGCCCCAGCAGTACACGGTGACGTCCACCTTGACCTGCTTGCCCGGGGTGATGGTGCCCTCATCGACGGTCTTCAGCGAGATGCGGTCGATGCTCTCGTCGGAGTGGTACGTGCCGGAGACACCATCCGCGCAGGAGGCGCCCAGCGTGTTGGGCTGGTTGGGCTCGATGCCGCCGGACAGCGTGCCACGGCCGTTGATGAGCGTGGCGCCCGTGTCGCAGCCGCAGACCGAGCCGCAGGCCGGAGCCTTCAGCGTGCTGTTGTACGCGGCGGCCACCGGGGTGCAGATGTTCGTCGTGGTGAAGCTGGACGCCGTGCTCCACGGACCCGCGCCACAGCTGTCCTTGGCGCGCGCGTGCCAGTAGTAGGTGGTGAGGTTGGAGAGCGCCGGCGTCACGTTCCACGCGCTGGTGCTCAGGCTGCTGGCGGAGCGGACCACCGGCGAGAAGCTCGGGTCGGTGGACAGCTCCACGTCGTACCCGGACGCGCTCGTCACGTCGCTCCAGTCGAGCGCCGCGTTGAGGGACACGCCCGTCGCGCCGCCGGCGGGGCTGGAGAGCGTGGGCGCTCCCAGCGTGATGCAGCCGCGCGTGGTGAACGAGCGGGTCGCGGACCAGGCGCTCGTGCCACCGCACGAGTTGGCCGCGCGCGCATGCCAGTAGTACACCGTGTTGGCCGCGAGCGAGGCCGTCACCGTCCAGTTGCTGCTCACCAGCGAGTTGGCCGAGGCCACCTTGTTGGCGAAGGCCGAGTCGGTCGCCACCTCGACCTCGTAACCCGAGGCCCCCGTGACATCCGCCCAGTCCAGCGCGGGCGACAGCTCCACCGCGGTGGCGCCATCGTTCGGCGTCGCGAGCGCGGGGACGGTCGGCGCGGCGCACACCGGCGTGGTGCACACGCAGGCGCTCGCCGTGCTGTAGCAGGCGTTGGAGCTGGCCGCGACGACCGAGTAGCAGTACTGGCGGCCGTTGGCGACCTCGGGGTCGTTGTAGCTGGTGCCCGTGACGTTGGCGACGCGCGCCTTGCCGAAGTCGCAGCCCGCGAAGCCCTCCGTCTTCATGACCCAGTACTGGTTGGCGCCGGGGACGCTCGTCCAGTTGACGCCCACCTGGCTGTCGCCCGCCGTGACGGTGGCGACCGGCGCGGTGCTCGGACCCGCGGAGCACCCGGCGTTGACCGGCGCGGGCGTGGAGCACGCGATGTTGTGGCGGTTGTAGGCGGCGTAGATGGCCGTCATGTGCGGCGTGCCGTCGGCGAGGTTGCCGTTGTCGTCATCCGCGGCCAGCCACTGCATGTAGCCGTTGGTCGCGCCGCAGCCGTCGGACGTGCCGGCGGTGCAGTTGCAGGCGTGCCACGTGCCCACGTTGCCGCTGCCCTGGTAGAACAGCTTGTTGCCCACCATGAAGGCGGTGTTGGAGTCGTAGTTGAACGGCGCGCCGGCCAGGTCACGCGTCACGAGGTCCCACGCGGCCTGACGCACGGGCGAGGCGGCGCAGTGCACCTGCTTGCCGCAGGGGCCCGTGCCGGAGCTGCACATGGGGCACACGAAGTTCTGCGGCGTGGCCGGGGTGTTGGGCGCGCTGGCGGCCCAGTCCGCGTCACGCACGCCGGAGCAGCGCAGGTTGCACCACGACTGCCCGGCGACCTGCGACTCCTGCTGGTTGAAGCCCGTGCCGTCCGGCGTCGGGCCGCAGCCCGGATTGGACGTCTGGAAGAAGCCGTAGCCCACGCACGAGGTCTGCAGGCGGTAGATGGCCGCGATGTCCGCGTAGCCCTCGCTCGAGTTGCTGAGCGTGCCGTTGGCGTCGAAGTTGTCGATGCCGTGGCCCCACTCGTGGTCGAACACGGCGCCAATTTCGCCCGTGTTCCGACAGCCGCCGCCGCTGCGGTAGAAGTTGACCGTCGTGCCGTTCCAGAACGCGTTGCACGTGCTGTTGATGTTCACGTTCGCCGTGAGCTGGCCCTGCAGCCACGTGTTGGTGGGCAGCCAGCCGCGCGCCACTTCCTTGATCTTGTTCAGCTCGTAGAAGCTGGAGCGCGTGGCCGCGGTGTTGCCCGCGGACGTGCCGGCCGGAACCACGCAGTCGTGGTCGTTGTTGACGCCGCCCAGGTCCAGGCTGCCCGTGGTGGACGTGGCGCTGATGGCGCCGCACGCGTCGGAGATCTTCACGTACTTGCCCGACAGCGTCGTCGACAGCGTGCCGGAGCTGTAGTTGTAGATGCCGGCGCCGTCCGTGTAGTTGTTGGGGGACGCGAAGCCCGTGTCCGCCCACGGCATCGGCGTGCCGGGCTGCATGGTGCCGCACGTGCCATTGGACGCGCACACCCCGATGTTGGTGGACGGATAGACGCCGCCCTTCATGCTGGCATCGAAGTAGTGGTTGGCGTCCTCGAGCGCGAGCACCTCGCCCGTCTGCGCATCCACCGTCACCTTCCAGCGCTCGGACTCACCGGGGCTCTGGAAGCCGTAGCTCCACACGAGCAGGTGGCCATAGCCCTCGCCAAACGCCGCGCCGTCCTTCGAGAACGGGGCGATCTCCAGCGTGGGCTGCTGCCACAGGCTGTTGGGCGCGAGCTGCCGACCCACGAACGTGTTGCCCGACGTCAGCGCCTCGCTCGCGGCCACCGCGGGCTTCGTGTCGATGCGCGCGTTCTTCCAGGACTCGGTGCCCAGGAGGATGAGGTTGCCGTGGCTGATGGTCGCGGCGACCCGAGCGTCCCGCACCGGCACGCCGTTGAGCACCTGCGGGATGTGCACCTGCCACAGATGCGGCGCCACCTGCGTCACGCGCGGCGAGCCGAGCTGGAGCAGGTCCACGCCGATCGCGGCCTGGTTGTCCGCGATGAACTTGAAGACCAGGTCCGCCACCACCGACTCATCCACCCCCCCCACCGAGCGGCCAATCTCCTCGCGCACCGCATCCAGCGACACGCGGTTGTTGAAGCCGTCACCGGGGATGAGCGGCACGGAGCCCTGGATGCCCGTGGGCGTGCCCGTGCGCGGATCCAGGTAGACGTTGAACCCGCTGCCGTTGCGCGCGAAGAACTCCGACCAGGCATCCGCGCCCAGCGTCGGCATCAGCGAGCGGGCCTTCTGCAACGGCATGTTCTGTACGGGGAGGGAGAGCTCTGGCTTGTAGAAGGCCTTCGGAGCCAGGGCACTCTGTTGAGAGGGAGGGGGCTGCTGGAGGGCTTGCCCTGTGGCTGACAACATCAGGACAAGACAACATGCTGCGGACCTCAAGTGGCGCATGCGATTCTCCACTGCGGACGGGAGCCGTTAGGAGCTGCGTCGCTCCGGGATGGAGCGCCACCGGAGTAGCTGTGTCCTCGAATAATTTGAATGTCGGCTATTCCTCAAAGTGCTGGAATTTAACGAACTCCTGGATTTCTGCGGGGTAGGACTGTCCGCATGTGGACAGTTCACCTGTGGCAAAATCCGCCTCTCTCGGAGTATTACAGGACGGTCGCCGTCAGGGACGCGGCCAGACGCGGACCCAGTCGTCCTGGATGAGGCGTCCGCTGACGGTGTCGGTGCTGCCGGTGGCCATGAAGCGGCGGGGCATGTCCTGGCTCGCCAGCCCGGCCTCTAGCCAGAGGAGCAGGAGCGCGGCGGTGGCGATCACGCACAGGCGCTCGGCGAGCACTTCCCGCCGCTGGGCCAGGGCCTTCAGGGGGAGCAGCAGCAGGGGGAGCAGGGCCGGGAAGACGGCCAGCATTCCTCGGCTGTAGCCGAAGAAGGCCAGGGTGATGAGCAGCCGGTGCAGCACCACGCCGGTGAGCAGGAGGAAGTCCCGGTGGGCGGCGCGCAGCGACAGCCCCATGCCCGCCAGCAGCAGCAGCGCCAGGGGCCACTTGAGCCCGGGGCTGTCGGGGACGAAGACATCCACCGGCGCGCGATTGCCGCTCAGTCCCGCGGGCAGGTTGGAGACGCCGAGCCCCAGGCTCAAACCATCCAGCCACCGACTGAGCTTGGCGCCCAGCAGGCTCGCGGCGTCGGAGGGGTGCTCGGCCAGCCAGCGCAGGCCCTCGGCGTAGCCATGCAGCAACAGGTGGCGGTGCGCGGGCAGGGTGGCGTCGAGCTGGCCGTTGTGGCCTCCCTGGTTGATGAGGTCCGGCGCGAAGCCTCCCGTGGCGCCCGTGTGGTTGGCCATGGCGAAGTTGATGGGGCCATACACCGTCACGGGGGTGAACTCGGGCAGGGGCTCGAGCTGGGGCGTGCGCTCGTTGAGTTCGCGCAGCACGCGCGCGTTGTGCACCGCCGAGGGCAGCAGCACCAGCGCTGACACTCCCAGGGCCACGCCCCAGCGCAAGAGCCAGGCGCTCGGCGGCGTGGAGGGCGCGCGGCGAAGCCACGCGAAGCCCAGGAGGAACGGCCACAGGGACAGGTGCTCGGCGCGGGTGAGCGTGCCCAGTCCCATCACCGCGCCCAGGGCGAGCGCCCCGCGCCAGGACCGTGGACCGGCGAGCACGAGCGCGCAGGTGGCGGAGAGCAGCAGCGCGTAGAGGACTTCGTTGCTGTACGTGGTGGACAGCACCAGCCAACCGAAGCTGGACGCGTAGAGCCCGGCCGCGAGCAGACTCCAGCCCGTGCCCAGGAGCTTGCGCCACCACGCCCAGGTGAGCGCGACCGTCCCCGAGCCCAGCACCGCGAGGCCCAGCTTGTACGGATACGCGCTGCCCTGGGGCTCACCGAGCGCGCGGTACAGCAGGCTCAGGAACCACGGGAACAGGGGCGGGTGGTAGGGCAGGGTGGCCTCGGGCTCGGTGCCGCGCGCCCAGGCCAGCGCGGCGGTGTGGAAGAAGCGCGAGTCACCGTAGAAGAAGATGGAGAAGGGCCAGTCCCGGTCCGGCGCCGTGCGCAGGTAGAGCCAGCGCAGCAGCAGGCTCGCGAGGAACGTGAGCGTCACGCCGGTCCACACCGGGTGGCGGCGCAGGGTCTCACTCACGGCGCGCACGGAGAGCTGCCCCATGGAAACCTCGCGGAGGTGTTCGTGGCGCGACACTGCGGGAGTGCGCGCGGGAGGCGTGGACGCGGTAGCGTGGCGGCCACTCGGCGCGAGCGCGGGGCTCGCGCGTGGAGGGTGGAATGAGTCGCGTGCTGGACGAGCTGGTGTCGCTGCTGAAGCTGGAGCCCATCGAGGAGAACCTGTTCCGAGGGCGCAGCCAGGACCTGGGCTTCCGCCAGCTCTTCGGTGGCCAGGTGCTGGGGCAGGCCGTGTCGGCCGCGAGCCAGACCGTCGAAGCGGAGCGCACCGTGCACTCGCTGCACGGCTACTTCCTGCGCCCCGGCGACGCCGCGCTGCCCGTCGTCTACACCGTGGACCGCGTGCGCGACGGCGGCAGCTTCACCACGCGCCGGGTGGTGGCCATCCAGAAGGGACAGCCCATCTTCACGCTGATGGCCTCGTTCCAGGGCGACGAGCCCGGCTTCTCGCACCAGGCGCCCATGCCCGACGTGCCGCCGCCCGAGTCCCTCCCCACGGACATCGAGCTGCTCAGCCGCCAGTCGCACCTCATCCCCGAGCGCGTGCGCGAGAAGTTCCTGTGCGCCAAGCCCATCGAGATGCGGCCCGTGACGTGGGTGGATCCGTTCGCGCCCGAGCGCACCGCGCCCGTCAAGCACGTGTGGTTCCGCGCGGACGGCCCGCTCCCGGAGGACCCGCAGCTCCATCGCTCGGTGCTGGCGTACGCCTCGGACTTCAACCTCATCGCCACCGCGCTGCATCCGCACGGCGCCAGCTTCATGCAGCGCAACATGCAGATGGCCAGCTTGGATCACGCGCTCTGGTTTCACGGAGACCTGCGCGTGAGCGATTGGCTCCTGTACAGCATGGACAGTCCGTGGGCCGGCAACGCGAGGGGGCTGGCGCGCGGGCATGTCTTCACGCGCGACGGACGGCTCGTCGCCTCGGTGACGCAAGAGGGGTTGCTGCGCCTGCGGCAGGACAAACCCTGACACTCGCTGGTCCAGGTGTTGTCATTGATGGCAGGCGTGGGTGCACGGCAGGTTCTCTCCCGTCGTGCCGTTGCTCGCGTGCTCCTTGGGAGCGAACAGCAACACCATCGTCGCCACGGACGCCAGGATTCCCGCGGCCACGCCGCCCGATAGCAGCATCGTGCGCGCCAGGTTGAAGTGGCGCACGCTCGCGGCCTGCACCTGCTCCAGGGGCACCTCCACGGGCTGCTCCGGCTGAGACAGCGGGACGCCCACGAAGCGCGTGTCATCCACGTGCACTTGCACGAAGCGCTCCTCCACCGTCGCTCCGTCACGGCGCACGAGCACGAGCGGGGTGTCCGCGCTGAAGGTGTGCTCGGTGCCCTGCACGTCACGCAGCGAGCGCGTCTCCTTGGCCTCCCCCGGCCGCATGTCGCCCACCTCCGTCAGCCGGACGCTGCGATCATCCTTCCAGCCATCCAGGCGCGGCAGCTCCGAGCGAGGGATGGCATAGGTGGTCGAACAACCGGTGGTGAGCAGCACGGCGGCGAGCAATGCGCGCAAGCGCATGGAGACAACCCCCAGGAGTTCAGCTGAGATTACCCGGGAATCGCCGCGTGATGAAAGACCCGCGCCCCGCGCCCTCGGAGGGCACGGGGCGCGCGTCGCGCGTCAGCTCAATTCACCTTGTAGGTGCTGTTGAGGACGTCCTGGAGCGTGCGGCCCATCACCCAGCCGTCGTGATAGACGACGCCGACGGGGACGATGGTGTCGTTGCGGTACAGGCCCACCTTCAAATAGTTCAGCATGCCGGAGTACTGGGTGGCCATGGCGCGCTTGGGCAGGACGAGCTTGCCGTTGTGGTACAGCTCGACGAAGCCCACCGTGGAGTTGGGCGACCAGCGCACGTGGAAGATGAAGTCCTGCCACGCATTGCGCACCAGCGGCGTGCGCCAGACGATGGTGCCTCCGCTGCCGCCAACCTTGAGGAGGATCTCCTCCCCGTTCACGTAGAACTCGACGGGCGGCGAGCCGTCACTGCCCTCGTGGTGCCACTGCGCGAAGAGCTGCCACGTCTTGGCGCTCGGGTAGTTCGAGGCGAAGAGGTTGCTCCAGCGGTAGAAGTACTCAGAGCCCACGGGCTCGCGCGTCATCTTCACCAGCTCGTTGCGGTTGCCGCTGGCGTTGATGGGATCGTCTCCCTGCTTCACCGTGGCCTGGAGCGCGTAGCGGCCTTCGCGCGTGGGCGAGGTCACCACCTGGAGGCGGTCCGCGCTCACCATCTGCGTGCGGTCCCACTGGCTGCGGTCGCCCGTCTCGAAGTCGCCGCGCCAGACGAGGTTGGGATTGGTCGACGGCGTCGTCCCCGTTCCCGTTCCCGGGCTGGTACCGGTGCCACAGGCCCGAGCCTCGGCGATGCTCGCCCAGTCGTTGAGGGTGTTGCCGTTGACGGTGATGCGCACCCGGCGCGCCGAGCGGCCCGTGAACGTGTACGTCTCGGCCGCGGTCGTCTTGCCGGAGCTCTTGCCGCTGTAGATCTGCGTGTAGTTGGAGCCGTCCGGCGCCACGGACACCGTGAAGTTGCTCGCGCGCAGGTTGCCCTGATGCCACGCGATGGACACGCCATTCACGTTCTGGACGGTGCCCAGGTCGTAGTCGATCCACTGACCCTTGCCGAGGCTGCTCCAGCGCGTCGTCATCGTGTCGTCCAGGGTGTTCCCCGGGCCGTTGCCGTCGTCTCCGCTGGCCTTCACGGCGACGATGGAGAGCTGCGTGCATCCTTGGGTGGTGAGCGCCGCGGAGGCGCTCGCCATCACTGAGCCCGAGCCCGCGGATTCGTACGTCGACTCCGAGGGAACCAGTTCGGGGGCGCCGCAGCCCAGCGCGGCGGTGACAAGCAACGACTCGACCAGCAGAAGTGATTTCTTCATGAGGGGTCGGGGGGGAAAGACAGTCGTGGATGAGGCGCGCGTGGGGGGACGCGCGGACGAGGGACGTCTGGCTTTGCGGCGGGAAGCGCGGACAGGACCCCCGCGGCATGGCGGACAGGTGCCCGCGGCCGAGGGTGAGACCGCACGTTTCTGGGGGTGAGGCGTTCTCCGTCCGGTGGCCGAGATGGCCTCCGGGGCTCCAAGTGAGAAAGGGTGTAGCGAAGTTTTGTTTTGAGCACAACCAATGCTGAACACGCCTGCATGCTCAGTAGGAGGCGCGCCGAATCACAGACATGGGTTTTCAGCCGCGAGAGTGAAAACATGCAGCCTGTCCACAGTCTGAGGTCGCCTGCCCGCGCCGCCAGTCGCGCCATGACTCAGACGGTCCGTGCCGAGGTCTCCTCGCGCCGCGAGTCCCCGCTCACCGCGCGCGGAAGTCGCAGCCGCGAAAGGCCGCTCCTCGGCGCCCGGTTCCACTGGATTCCGAGCGGGAGTGTGCCCCGCGGCGGTCGTCCCCGAGGGGCTCGCTCGGCTGCCTTCCGTCGGCGTCGCGCCCGAGGCTGCATCGCTCCGGGCCTTGAACGCCGTGGCCACGCGGAGCGCCCTCCGGGGCCTGCGCCCAGGTGAAGTCACCGCCTGGGCTCTCCCCACCGCGAAGCTCGTTCCGTGCTGTTTGTGAATGTCTGTCCAGGCTCTCGGGGATGATTGTCTTTGCGGGTCATGGATGAGGGCCGGCCTCGGGCGCGAAGGCTCGTGGTGCGCGTGAGCCGGAAGCGGCGCCACGGGCTGCATGGAGAGACATGGCTGTGAACCGATGTGAGGGATTGACGTGACGCAGGGGTGGCGAGGCCGCCGGAGGGCGCGGGCCCGGGGGCCCGGAGGTGGAGGCAGCCCTGCGGGGCGATATGGCGTCGGGCAGAGAAATGGCAGTCATTGGCCCGCGTCCGCGCTCGAGCGCCCGGGGACGCGGGGGGAGGGCCCGTGGACATGGCGCATCGCGGCTGGAATGGCGCGCACGGTCGAGGCCGGACGCGTCGACGCGGACGCTCGCCCTGAGCGGCGCTCGCGGCGGCGGGTCACGGGCTCATGACGCGCACGCTCGGAGCGGGTGGGTGGCCACCCGGCTTCCCGAAGGGTCTGATCGCGGACAAGATCCAGACTTCCGCGGAGAAGGGGCAACCGCTGTCAGCCAGAAATACCCGCGTCGCTGCGAACGAGGCCGGTACAGTGACGCACGCCATGACAAGGCCGGTTTCAGCCTATGTCCCACGGAGCGAGCGCAAGCCGCTGTACGTGAAGGTCGTCACCGAGCCGTCGCTGCACGGTTGCTGGGCCGTGAACATCAGCGAGACGGGCATCGGCCTCATCGCCACGCCGCGCACGACCTCCGAGGGGCCGCGCGAGAGCGAGGCGGTGGAGATGTCCTTCCTGCTGCCGGGCACGGGCGCGCACGTGCGCGTGCGGGGGGATGTCCGCTGGCGCCACGACATGACGGGCGCGGCGGGGATGGTGGCCGCGCTGGGCGTGAGCTTCCGGGCCTTCGAGGGCTCGGACGGCCTGAAGCTGGCGCGCTACCTGGCCACCGCGCACGTCCAGGTCGCCGTGGCCTTCGCCAGCGCCGAGGAGGCTCGCGGCCTGCGCATGGCGCTGGAGGGACAAGCCACGCCCCACTTCGCCTCGACCCTTTCTGACGCGCACTCGCTCCTGGCGCGCGGGGACATGGCCGCGTTGCTGGTGTGTGGCAACGTCGAGGAGCAGGCCCTGGAGCTGGTGGAGCGCCTGGCCGTCCTGCGCGCCGAGGTGGACCCTTCCGGCGCGGGCCCGCCGAGCGACTTGGCCTCGCGGATCATCTACTGCGCCCCCGCCGCACCGGAGCGGCTGGTGGCCCTGTTCAATACTGGACGCATCTTCCGCGCGCTGGGGCCCGAGCCGCGGGTCGACCTGGTGCGCCAGGCGGTGCTCCAAGCCTGTCGTGAGCACGGCGTGCGCACCGAGCAGTGGCGCATGGCATTGGAGCTGGAGCGCAACCTGCTGCGTGAGCGCGCGCTGTCCCATGCGCCCGCGGGGCCTGGGCGCGGCTCGGACGACGTGGGCTTTCGCAGTGCCGCCATGCAGCGGGTGATGGAGATGGTGCGGCTGGTTGCCCCGCACCGCGTGGCGGTGCTGCTGCAAGGCGAGACAGGCACGGGCAAGGAGGTGCTCGCGCGCATCCTCCATCGCCTCAGCGGGCGCGGTGACGTGCCGCTGGTGGTGCAGGACTGCGGCGCGCTCACCGAGACACTTCTGGAGAGCGAGCTGTTTGGCCACGTGAAGGGCGCCTTCACCGGCGCGGTGGCGGACCACCCCGGCCTCTTCGTGCTGGCCAATGGGGGCACCGTCTTCCTGGATGAAATCGAGAACACCACCCCGAACCTCCAGGCCAAGCTCCTGCGCGTACTGGAGACGGGCGACGTGCGCCCCGTGGGCGGCACGCAGGTGCGGCACGTGGACGTGCGCGTGGTGGCGGCCAGCAACCGCGACCTCGGGGAAGAGGTTCGCGCGGGCCGCTTCCGGGCAGACCTCTTCTACCGCCTCAACAGCTTCACCCTGGACATCCCCCCGCTGCGCGACAGGCCCGAGGACATCCCCGAGCTGGCGCGCGCCTTCCTCGACCAGTTCAACCTGTCCTTGAAGCGCTCCGCCACGGGCGTGGCCCCGGATGCCTCCGAGGTGCTGCGAGGCTACGCGTGGCCGGGCAACGTGCGCGAGCTGCGCAACGTGATGGAGCGCGCCGTGCTGTTGTCTCGGCCGGGGGAGGTGGTGACGCGGCGCCTGTTGCCACCGGGGATGCTCAGCGCGGTGCCGCCGCGCGGGGAGCAATCCAGCGATGGCTCCCTGCGCGCGCGCCTGCACCACGTGGAGCGGGAACTCATCCGCGAGGCGCTGGAGCGCCACGGCGGAGTGCTGCGGCGCGCGGCGGTCGCGCTGGGCATGGACCCCGTCACGCTGGGCCGCCGCGCGCGCCGCCACGGACTCTGGAAGGCGGACTGAGGTCCTGACTCAGTGGAAGCGGATCCACTGGGCAATGGGCTGCCACACCCGGTCCTTCGCATCGCTCGCGAGGAACAGGTCGGCGTGGCCGTAGTCCAGCGCGCGCGTGTTCTCCGACGACTGCGTGCGGATGATGCGCACCGTCTTGTCGGTGCTGCCCAGGAGGGTGAGCGAGTACTCGCCGTAGCGCCCGACGCCACCGCCCGCGCCCACGTACAGCACCGGCACGCGCACGTCCTTGAGGTGGTCGTCGTACGGGACGTCCAGGTCGCCGCACAGCTGGCCCTCCAGCTCCACCACCTCGTTGAGGCTCTGATAGGGCGCGCTCATCTGGAGGTAGTCGAAGAGGTACGTCTCGCGCGTGAAGGTGAGCGCCTCGGGCAGGTTGGTGGACGTATCCGGGATGCCCGCCGTGAGGTGGTAGCCCGGCGTCATCGGGTTGAGGGCGCGCGTCGTGAAGAGCGCGGAGGTGGCCGCCGCGGCGATGATGGCGAACTGGCGGTTGGTGGGCGGCGTCAGCACGGGTCCGTCCGTGAGCGGGATGGGGGACGGGGCATTCGGCGCGGCGCTGGCGAGCTGACCAATCAGCTTCACCGTGGTCCCCGGCGCGGTGCCCAGCAGCCCGCCCTCGTAGACAGGGTTGCCGGGAGTGTTCCGCAGCTCCTTGAGCTTCGTGTAGCGAGCGCACGCCCACTGCCGCTGCAGATCATCCTGGGGGGAGAAGCGCACCGCCATGTCCATGGGGATGAAGCCATCCACCTGTCGCAGCGCGCGCGGCCACTGGGACTCGGCATTCAGGTAGGCGTAGCCCACCGCGGCGCCGCGGCTCCACCCGAGCAGGAACATCCGGTCCGGGTTGCCCAGGCCCGGCTGCCTCATGGCCCGCGCCAGCGACAGCGCCACGCGCACGTCCTGCACGTGGGTGGCCATGGACCAGTTCGCCATGAAGTCGAAGTTGGTGAGGCCCAGCGGCACGTTGACCCAGCGCATGTCCATGCCCCAGACGTCCAGCCCCTCGTCGGCCAGATACGCCGCGATGGACTGCCGGACCGGAACCTGTTGCGTCCTCGCCCCCGACAGGAACGCCGAGGTGAAGCCCCACAGGTCGCCGTGAATCATGAAGACGGCCTTGCCCCCGCGCAGCGCGTGCCAGGGCAGCAGCTCCTTCACCACGCGGTGCACCACGAGGACGTCATACGGACTCGGCCCCACCTGGAGCCGGTACGTGTAGTGCGCCACGTTGCCGAACAGCCACTCCCGCTCGGGGACCTGGGTGGCCAGTCGCGCCGTCAGGTCCTCCTGCGCCAGGGCGCTCGTCTCCACCGTCAGCGCCTGTTGGACCTCCGCCGCGGCCGGGACCTGCCAGGCCCCCTCCTCACCCGCGGGAATCACACCCTCGCCACAGCCAAGCCCCAGCAGGGCGAACGCGATGCCAAAGCTCAACATGGAACGCATACCGACCTCGAATCCAGATGTGTGCATTACAGGGAAGCATCCCTTCCGGCCCTGACCCAGACGCGGTCCCGCCTTGAGCAGAATCCGCGCCATCAGCTAAGTACCTGAAAAGACTGGAAGTGCCCTTCAGGGTCGGACTTCACCCGCGAAGTCCAGTGGGGCGGGATTCGGCGCAACCCCTCGCCATTGCTCGCGTCTTCCGGCCCTTCACCGCTGATGCATGCGACTCACCAGTGCCGCACTGGGTCCGCTCAACGGCGGACGCCTCCGGTGCCGCAATGCATCAGGGCGGTAATTGTCCGCAAATGAACATGTCCGTGCTCACAAGGCAAGACATGAATACTGAGACAGGAACTCAACGCTGGAAGTGATGGGCGTCGGACAGCGGAGGCGGAACTGGGGGAGTGCTCAACACACGCTAGGGGGAACCCCTCGCGGGTGAGGTGGGAAAGGACCGACAACGGAAGGCCCCACCACCCCAGCGGGAGGCCCCATGTCGAACCCAGTCCTCGTGGACAACATCTGGACCGAATTCGCACACAGCTACGATCAGATGATTCCGGAGCTGCCCTGCTACAAGCGCCAGCTCGGCAAGATCCTGCGAGACACGTTGGATCGCCCGTATGTCATCGACGCGGGTTGCGGCACGGGTCTGGCGAGTGAGCGGCTGGCGCGGCGTGGCCACACCGTGTCTGGCTTCGACAACAACCCGGCGATGTTGGCGCGGGCGGTGCTGAAGCAGGCGGCGGAGCCCGACAGCGTGCGGGCGCGCTGGCGCGTGCAGCCGGGCACGGTGACGGAGTTCCCCGCCGACGTCGCGGGCGACGCGGACGCGGTGGTGATGAACAACGTCCTCTTCTACGTGCGCGAGCCGGTGCGCGCGCTGCGCGAGGCCTTCACGCACCTCAAGCCTGGCGGCGTCCTGCTGGCCACGAGCAACAAGCGCCCGCGGCCGGATCTCCAGAAGGTGCTGCGCCACTCCATCGAGGAGTGGAAGGCCGAGGGGCGCTGGGGCGAGGCGCTCCAGGCCGCGGTGACGCACCACGAGTCGTGCGCGCGCCGCCTCACCACGGACCCCAACGAGATGGTGACGTTCTACGAGCCGGACGCGCTGGTGGCCGAGCTGGAGCGCGTGGGCTTCCGCCGCGCGCTCGTCGTGGACGGAGACGACTACTACGGCGAGAACTTCTACGTCTGCATGGAGAAGTGAGGAGGACACCCATGGTCGACCCACGATTCCAACGCAACCTCGGCGTGATGACCCCGGAGCTGCTGCACAAGCTCTCCCAGACCCACGTGCTCGTGGCGGGCGTGGGCGGCGCGGGAGGACAGTGCGCGGTGGACCTTGCGCGCCTGGGCTTCGGCTGCCTCACCCTGGCGGACTTCGATGTCTACGAGCGCCACAACATGAACCGCCAGGTGGGGTGCTTCGAGAGCACCCTCAACCAATCCAAGGTGGAGGTGGTGGGGCGCATGTGCCGGGATATTCGCCCGGACCTGCGCCTGCGTCGGGTGTCCGAGGGCATCACCGACGAGAACATCGAGGACGTGCTCGCTGGCGCCGAGGGCCTGCCCCCCGTGGACTACGTGGTGGAGGTCATCGACATCGCGGGCGCGCGCGCCAAGGAGTCCCTCCACCAGGCGTGCCGCCGCCGCAAGGTCCCCATCATGACGGGCCTCATGCTGGGCTTTGGCGCCGCGCTCCACGTCTTCCAGCCGGATGCGCCGCTGTACGAGGAGCTCTACATCCTGCCGGACGGCCGCATCGACCTGCCGAAGATCATCCCCCACCTGGGCAGCTACATGCTCCAGGAATACATGGACGCCTGCTACCAGGGCCGAGGCCACGCGCCCACGTGTGTCATTGGCGCCACCACCGCGGCCGGGCTGATGGTGAGTGAAATCATGCGTGGGGTGATGCTGGGCCCCTCGGAGATGGTGTCCTGGCCCGAGTACCTCTACGTGGACCTCTTCGATCACCGCTACGTGCGCGGCACCATCCCCGCCTCGCGTCCCGGGGCGACGCCGCGCACGGCCACGCGCTGAGCCGCCCAAGACAAAGCCCCCGTCTTCCCCGCGCCGCGCGAGGAAGCGGGGGCTGAAGAGGGCCGCGGCCCCGGCCCGCTCAGGCGACGATGCCGCGCGTGCGCGCCTCGCTGATGATGCGGTCGCCGTCCACGCCCAGGCGCTTGGCGATGAACGGCGCGGCCCCTTCCGCGTTCTTGTGCACCCGGATGAACTGGTCGTCGTACGTGCGCGTGACGATGAGCATCCCGGACACGATGACGCGTTGAAGGTTGTGCTGCAGTTCGCTCCCCTCGATGATGACGTGGATCTCCGAAAAGAACGGCCGCGCGTCCGACAGCATGTTGGACAGGCTTCGGCGCTGCTCGCTGTTGGGCACCGCCGCCTTCGAACCCGCGCTGGACACCAGAATCATCGGCTGCTGGAACTGCTGATATGCCTGCTGCATCTTCGAGAAGACCGACAGGACTTCATCCTGGTTCGGTGGCGAGTCCCACCGGAGGAAGAAGACCTTGTCGATGATGTCAGTCCTGTAAACCGGAGGTGCCATGGCGTCCCGTGACTCCTTGGTTGATGGGCCGGGCCCGTCCCGGTCCGTTGCGTCTCGTCGAGCAACCGCGGTGCTGACTCGGCGGGGCTAGCGGCATCCTGCGCTTGCCTCTGGGCGACGAAAGTAGCCCCGAGGGCTGACATTGCGCAGACAACACATGATGTGCCCTCGAGCGCCTGAAGTGTTGTCATGGCGCAGTCTGGCCCATTGCACTGTCTGACATTGGACGGTGTCCTGCGACCGCGGGGCGTCTGGATTTACCCGCGCCCCTCCGACATCCCCCGTCGCCTTCGCACCTGCCTGTCCAATCCCAGTCCCCAAACGCCGTGGGACTGAATTCAAGACAGGGATTGGAAAAAAGAAAACCCCGGGAACCGCGAGGGCTCCCGGGGTGGGGCGCTGCCTCCGCCCTCAAGGAGGGACGGAGGCCGCGTGCGGGGACTAGCCGCCGGTGATGGTGGTGGCGGGGGCCAGCAGGTTGGCGTTCACGTCCGCATCGGTGAAGAGGATCGGGCGCCACTGCTTCTTGGAGAAGAGCTGCGTCTGGTCCGCGAAGAACGGCGACTTCGGGTCGTCAGACTCGCTGTAGGTCAGCACGGCCTGAGCGGTCGGGCCGCTGTCGGTGAACTGCATGGCCATGACGAAGCTGCTGCCGTTGTTGATGATGTAGCCGTCCTTGGTCAGGCCGGTGCGGGCGCTGAGCACGGGGCCGCGGGCGGCGGTCGCGTCCAGGGTGGACTTGAGCGTGCCGTAGGAGACGACGTTGGTGACGCCGTCGCGCGACATGCCACCGTGCAGACCGATGCGCGTGCCGCTGCGCGCGGTGAACTGCACCGAGGAGAGCGTCGCGTCGAGCGCGATGCCCGCCGTGTTCAGCGTGTCCACGGCCTGCGCGAGCTTCACGAGGACCGGGTCGTCACCCTGGGCCGGGGCCGGGGTCAGCGTGTTCGGCGTGGTGATGGGGTTGGCCGGATCGAACGGGACGGCGAAGAACGTCCCGGCGCTCATCAGGTTCAGCTCGGGAACGGTGCCGCCCAGCTCGCGCCAGATGATGGCGCCCTTGGCGTCCGCGTCGAAGCGGCCGTTCCACGCACCCAGGATGGTGCAGGCGCGGCTGATGTCCACGTTCTTGTTGTTGTACGGGATGGTCGTCTTGCCCGTGCAGCGCTCGACCACGGAGGCGCGCAGCGCCTCGGCGGTGCTGCTGCGGTTGCTGAACACCGCCGTCTTCAGCTCATCCATCGTGAACTTCCCATCCTCACCCGAGGCGCCGGTCGCGCTCTTCTCGGTGAGGGTGATGAGGTTCATGTGCGTACGCGTGGTCTGCGGAACCTTCTCCAGGCCGTGCATGGGCGAGAAGCCCGTCAGCGGCTGGGCGGGGTTGGCCAGCCAGTAGCTGTCGTTGGCGTTGAAGACGAAGTCGCGGCGGGCGATCTGCGGCATCTTGCTGAAGGGCACCAGGCCCGGGCTGCGCGCGGTCGGGTCGTTCTGCCACTCGTTCTGGGCCGTGCTGCCGTCCAGGAGCACCACGCCCAGCGTGTCCCAGAAGGTCTTGGTGGCCGGGTCCACGCCCTTGGCGTAGTTCCACGTGGCCTGGGCCTCGGGCTTCAGGTTCGGGGTGGGGGAGGCATCGGTGTACCAGGTGTTGCCATCCTTGTCCGCCGCCATGGTGTTCACCCAGGGGATGCCCTGCGCCTTCGCGTAGGCCGCCTGGAACTCCGCCATGCTCTTCGCCTTGTTCATCGAGTGGAACTGATCGAGGAACGTGGCGTTGTCGATGTTGGCGTCACGCACGGACAGCACCGACTTGGTGGTCCAGTCGGCCGTGCCCGGGATGGCCATGATGGGGCCGTAGTGGCTGCTGTAGAGCGTGCGGGTGATGGTGGTGAGCGAGCCCTCGGGCAGCTTCACCAGGACGCTGAACGTGCGCGCCGTCATCGCCCGCTCTTCGGTCGTGCCGTCTTCCTTCTTGTAGTAGTAGCTGGTCGGCTTGCCCGGGACGAGCGTCAGCCCGTACACCGTCATGCGCGCGCCGGACGAGAACGTGTGCGTCCAGCCGATGTTGTCGTTGAAGCCGATGAGCACGGCGGGCACGCCCAGCAGGCCCACGCCGTAGATGTTCATCTCACCGGGGACGGTCAGCTGGCTCTCCCAGAGCTTCAGCTCGCCTTCCCAGGGGAAGTGCGGGTTGGCCATGACCATGCCGCGCCCGGTGGACGAGCGCTCGGCGCCAATGGCCCAGCCGTTGCTGCCGAAGTCCGCCTTGCGCAGCTCCTTGAGCTGCTCCATGGACGGCTCCACCAGGCGCTGGGCGCCCGTGGTGGCCGGCGGGGTGGCCGCGGCGATGGCCAGCACGAGCTGGTTCACGCCACCGGTCAGGGTGATGTTGAGGTCGTACGCCAGCAGGTCGACCTCGGTGATGGGCTTGACCCACGCGGCCTTGGTGCAGGGCGCGGGGAGCTGATCCGCCGGCGTCTCCGCCACGTACTTGTTGTAGCCGGCCACGTAGCCGCGCAGCAGGTCCTTGATCTCATCCGGCTGCGTGTCGAACGCGACGCGCGCCTTGTTGTAGATGTCCAGCGACAGGTACGCGAGGTCCGAGCCGACGTTCGCGTTGCCGGCGCCAGGACCGTTGTACCGGGCGCGCTCGCTGCGCACCTTCACGATCTGATCCGCCAGCGTACAGACGTGGTCCTGCGCGAAGGCGTAGGCCTGACCGAAGCCCAGGCTGCCCATGTCCTTCGCCGTGATGTGCGGGATGCCGTGGCTGGTGCGGCGGATGGTGGCCTCGTACTTCGGGGCCGACGGCGGCGGCGTGACGGGCGGATCCTTGTCGTCGTCACCACAGCCCGCAGCGGTGACAAGTGCCAGCGATGCGAAGAGAGGAAGTTGCCAACGGGAGGCTCGGAAGAACCGGGCCGCGCCGCGAGGGAGCGATAGGGAGGTGCGGTCGTGCATGGCGGGCCGAGCCTAGGGACGCGGTGATTCCAGCGTCAAAATGTTTCTGGGATTTGACTCTTCTCATGCTCCACGTGGGAGACGCGGTGCGCCATGAGTTCTGGAAGACAGGGAGAACAGGGCGTGTGTTAGGAGATGGGTCCCATGACGACCGAGCAGCCGCAGCCCCGGGCCCGTCGCCCGCGGCGTCACTTCTCGATGATTCGCACCTTCGTGCTGGCTGACTTCGTGACGCTCGGCAATGGCTTTGCCGGGGCGGGCAGCATCCTGGCCGCCATGCAGTACCTGGCGACGGGCACGCTGGACTTCCTATGGCTGGCGTATGGGTTGATGCCCGTGGCGCTGGTGATGGACGTGGCGGATGGGCGGATTGCCCGGTGGCGTTTCAAGAAGTCACCCCTGGGGGCGGATCTCGACTCGCTGGCGGACGTCATCTCGTTTGGCATGGCGCCCGCGGCGCTGGGGTTCGCGGCGGGCCTCCGTGGCGGATTGGACGTGGTGGCCCTGCTGTACTTCGTGGCGTGTGGAATCAGCCGGCTGGCGCGCTTCAATGTCACCTCCGCGGCGCTCTCCGATGAGACTGGCAAGGTGAAGTACTTCGAGGGGACGCCCATCCCCACCAGTCTGTTGCTGGTGATGGTGTTGGCGGTGCTGACGTGGAAGGGCCTCATCGGCGCGCAGCTCGCGGGCGGCTTGTGGCAGGTGGGGCCGTTCGGGCTCCACCCGCTGGCGCTGCTCTACGTCGCGAGTGGAAGCGCGATGATCAGCAAGACCCTGCGCATTCCCAAGGTGTAGCCGGCAGCTCCCTGAGAATTCCCAGGCGTGGGTGGTTGCCCGTCCCGGCATGGGTGCCTAGCTTCGCCACCAGCTCCCCTTGACCTCCATGTATTGGGATGTCGGAGGGTAGGGGTGGGGACGGCGGGGAAGGGATGGGTGCCATGAAGGGGCGCTGGGGCTGGTGGGGCCTCGTGATGGTGGGGCTGGTGTGGGGGTGCGCGGATCGCGACCGCTCGACGCTGGCGGATGGGCGGCTGACGGCGACGCCCGGCGGGGTGGACTTCCAGCGGGTGGCCATTTTCGACGCGCGCGAAGCGGACGTGACGTTGCGCAACGTGGGGCGCGCGCGCGTCACCGTGAACGAAGCCTGGGTGGAGGGGCCGGATGGCTCGTACCTCGCGGGCTTCACGGACGATGGGCCGCACAGTCTGGCGCCAGGCCGCGATTGCACGCTGAAGGTCCGCTTCGCGCCGCAGGCCGCGGGCGGGCTGGCGGGCACGTTGGTGGTGCGCTCGGACACGCGGATGGAGCCGCTGCTGCGCATTCCCCTGTCGGGCGCGGGCGTGGACGCCTGGGCGCGCGTGTCTCCGACCCAGCTGGACTTCGGCCGCATCGAGGCGGAGTCCAGCAAGACGCTGGGCCTCCAGTTGGAGAATCCGACGGAGCTGGCGGTGGAGGTGACGCCGCGGGTGCTCGGCGCGGACAAGGATGAGTTCGCCGCCGCGCCGGTGACGGTGGGCCCGGGGGAGAAGACGGAGCTGCTGCTCACCTTCAACCCCGTGCGGGTGGGGCTCAAGCAGGTGGCGCTCGTGGTGGCGCCGTGTCACGGCTGCGCGGATGTGCCGGTGCTCATCGCGGCGGAGGCGCTCGAGCGGGCGGTGGTCGCCGAGCCGGAGGTGTTGGACTTTGGCCCGGTGCCGGTGGACCGCGACGCCAGGCGCGAGTCGCGGGTCCACAACATCAGCACGGAGCCGGTGACGCTCACCGCGCTCACCCTGGCGGGGATGGACCTGTCCTTCAGCCAGTCGAATCCAGGCTTCCCGCTCGTGCTCCAGCCAGGCGAGGTGCGGGGCTTCGAGCTGCGCTACAGCCCAGGCCACATGGGGCCCGCGGAGGACGAGGCGCTGTATCACGTCGACAGCAAGCGCCATCCCGAGCTGCCGGTGCAGCTCAAGGGCTATGGCGGCGCGGCCGAGCTGTGTGTTTCACCCGTCGCGTATGACTTTGGACCGCAGCCGCTCGGCTCGAAGACGCGGGTGCGTGTCAACGTGAAGAACTGCGGCGCGTCCAACGCGGGGCTGCTCACGCTCCAGGGGCTGGAGTGGCGGGCGGACCCGACGGGCGCTCCGCAGTTCAACCACACGCCGCTGAACCTGCCCTACACCCTGGCACCCGGCGCGGAGATCGACCTCGACGTGTTCTATGAGCCGCTGCGCGAGGGGCCGGCCTCGGGCTCGCTGGTGCTGACGACGGATGCGTTCTCGGCGGGCACGGTGCAGATGGACTTCCGTGGCACCGCCGAGCCGCATGCGCCCTGCGTGCTGGTGATGACGCCGCAGGAGCTGGACTTTGGCACCGTGCCGCCGGGGCAGGGCGCCGTGCTGGGCATCAAGCTGGAGAACCAGGGCACGGACCTGTGCCCGGTGAAGAACATCCGCCTCACGGACAACGCGGGCGGCGTGTTCGTCATGCCGGGCGGCGAGCTGTATGGCGGCATCCTGTATCCAGGAGACTGGTTCAGCTTCGAGGTGGCCTTCCTGTCGCCGCTGACGGGCGGGGACTTCACCGGCTCGCTCCAGATTGAGCAGATGGAGCCGGCGCGTCCGGTGCTGCACGTGCCGCTCAAGGCGCACTCGCAGATGGCGTGTCTGGTGGCGTCGCCGGGCTTCGTGGACTGGGGCATCGCGCGCAAGGACTGTCCGCCTCGGCCTCGCGAGGTGAACTACCTCAACGCCTGCGCGGCTCCCGTCGGGGTGCGCAACGTGTGGATTGGCCCGGGGACGACGGACTCGGAGTTCAAGCTGCTCGACCACCCCGCGCCGCCCACGTTCCAGTTGCAGCCTGGGGCCTCGTTCACGGTGGAGGTGGACTACGCCGCGCAGGTGCAGGGGATGAACCTGTCGCCCCTGTTCGTGGCCTCGGATGACTTGCCGGCGCCGTTGCTGGTGCCGCTCATCGGCGAGTCGTCCAACCGCACGGACAAGACGGACAGCTTCGTGCAGCAGGACGTGAGCAAGGTGGACGTGCTGTTCGTGGTGGACAACACCGCGTCCATGGTCGAGGAGCAGCCGCGGCTCAACTCCGCCATCCCGGCGTTCGTGGACGCGGCCCAGGGCAAGGGCGTGGACATGCACGTGGCGGTGACGACCACGGGCATCTCGCCGGTGTCGGGCGCGTGTCCGGGCGGAGCGCTGGGGGGGGAGGCGGGGCGCTTCTTCCCGGTGGACAACAGCGCGCCGCGCATCCTCACGAGCGCGATGCCGGACCTGGCCAAGCGGCTCCAGAACAACGTGCAGGTGGGGCAGTGCGCGCAGGTGGAGCAGGGCTTCGAGGCGATGCGGCGCGCGCTCAGCATCCCGCTGGTGAACAACGCGGATGATCCGCGCACGTCGCTGCCGGGCGATGGCAACGCGGGCTTCCTGCGCGACGAGGCGGCGCTGGTGGTGGTGTTCGTGGGCGACGAGGACGACCACTCGCCCGACGCGGTGGAGACCTATGTGCAGTGGGCGCACCAGCGAAAGGGCATCAATCAGCCTCAGCGCGCGACGTTCTACGCCATTGCTCCCACGGCGCAGGCCTGCGCCACCGCGGGCGGGGCGGGCACGCGCTACGCGGAGGCCACGGCGCGCACGGGCGGCGAGACGCTCAACATCTGCGCGGGGGACTACGCGCCGCTCTTGCGCACGGTGGCCAACAAGGCGTTCAGCGCGCAGGACCGGTTCCCGCTGAGCGACCTCCCGGATGCGGGCACCATCAAGGTCACGGTGGATGGGGTGCGCATGAACAATGGGTGGCATTACGACGGGGCGACCCACAGCGTCATCTTCACCCAGGTGCCTCCGCCCGGCGCGAAGGTGGACATCTCGTATCGGCGCTCGTGCGCGGCCCACTGAGGCGCGGCGCGAGTGTGAGGCACGCGAAGGGCCGGGAATCCGGCCTCGGACGTTCATGTCGGTCCCGGGTGCTACAGCTCTGCAGTCATCTGTGCGGATGACCAGAAAATTGGAGGACCTCTCGCGGTGAGTACCCTGAGCAGGTCCCTGCAGTCGCTGTCGAGGAGGCACCCGGTGAGCTCCCAGATGTCCGAAGGCAACTCGACGTCCCGAGCGGGCTTCCGCGCGGCCGGGCTTCGCGTCATCCGGGGCGAGGGCCAACGCAGAGAGGAGCCGCTCGCCTCCCGGGACGCCGTGGCGCGCGTGCTGATGGAGGCCGGCGCGGACATGCTCCTGCGGCGGATCTCCCCGGCCCGGGCCGGGGAAATCGAGCGCAAGGTGGATCGCATCCTGGACCTGTTCGACCGGGTGGATGCCGCGCCCGTCCTGATGCCGGTGCTCCGGCGCCACCTGGACGAGCTGGAAGCGCTGATGCGGGAGACCCGCGAGGTTCGCGCCGCCCGGCGCTAGTCGGCGGGTTGGGCGCAATCCACCCGCGCTGAGCGTCAGGGTGTTTGATTCCCCTGGCTGGGCCGCCTACGCTCGGGGGCCTTTCTCGCGCGGCCGGGCCGTGTCCATCGAAACCTACGGCAGCTACCAACTCCTCAAGCGGCTCGCCATGGGCGGGATGGCGCAGATCTACCTGGCGCGCCAGCAGGGCCCGGAGGGCTTCGAGAAGCTGTTGGTCCTCAAGCGGATCCTCCCGCACCTGACGGAGAACGCGGAGTTCGTCCGGATGTTCCTGGACGAGGCGCGCATCGCCGCTCGGCTCAACCACCCCAACGTGGTGCAGATCTTCAACCTGGGGGCGGAAGCGGACACGTACTTCATCGCCATGGAGTACATCCACGGCGCGGACGTGCGGCGCGTGTGGAAGCAGTCCGAGGCGGTAGGTCAGCCGCTGCCGGTCCCCCTGGCGTGTCGCATCCTCATCGAGGCGTGCGCGGGCCTGGACTACGCGCACAAGAAGGCGGACGCGGCGGGGCGGCCCTTGGGCATCGTCCACCGGGACGTGTCGCCGCAGAACATCCTCGTGACGTTCGAGGGTGGCGTGAAGGTGGTGGACTTCGGCATCGCCAAGGCGGCGGATCAGGCCACCGTCACGCGCTCCGGGGTGCTCAAGGGCAAGTACTCGTACATGTCCCCGGAGCAGGCCGCGGGGATGCGCGTGGATTGCCGCTCGGACGTGTTCGCGCTGGGCGTGGTGCTCTACGAGCTGCTCACGGGCGCGCGCCTCTTCAAGCGCCCCTCGGATCTGCAGACGCTGGCGGCGGTGGCCGAGTGCCAGGTGGCCGTGCCGTCGCAGGTGGCGCCGCGGGTGCCGCAGAGCCTGGATGCCATCGTGCTCAAGGCGCTCGCGAAGGAGCCCGAGGCTCGCTTCCAGGAGGCGCTGCACCTGCAGCTGGCGCTCGAGGACTGGCTGAGCCAGAACCGGCTGCCGTCCTCCACGGCGCACCTGGGCGCCTTCATGAAGGAGGCCTTCGCCGAGCGCCTGGCGGAGGAGTCGCGCGCGGGGGAGTTCCTCGTCGAGGATTCCGAGTCGGCGCCGTCCTCGGCCCGGGCTGATTCGGCCAGCCCCGCGCGGCGCACGGGCCTGAAGCCTTCGCTGCCGCCGAACACGGGGCGCTCGGAGAGCGAGCCCACCGCCACGCTGCGGCCGCGCACGGCCCACGCGAATCGTCCCAGCCGCCCGGAGCTGCGCCGCGATGAGCCCGAGGCCGAGCCGCCTCGCGCCTCCACGGGGACTCGGCGCGCGGTGGATCCGATCACCCCGGCTCGGGCCTCGCGGATGGTGCCCGCACAGCGGCTGGAGGGAGAGGGGCTGCCGGCCGCGGAGGCGCGTCCGTCTCGACCGGGGATGCCGCCGGTGGTGGAGGAGGATGCGCCCACCCTGGCGATGATGGAGCCCCGGGGCCTGAGCTTCCCACCGACGGCGCGGCCAGACCTCGAGGAGGACGAGGACGCGCCCACGGTGGATCATCGCGCCGCGTCCCGAAGCGCGACGGTGTCGCTGCGCCAGCCGCTGCGCCCCGCCGTGGAGGAGGACGCGCCCACGATGGATGCACGGGCGGTGGCGCGGCCTTCGCCCACCTCGTCGCGCGGTGTGCCCGCGGCGGACGCTGGACCCGTGGCCGAGCCTCGTGCGGCGTCGCGCTCGGGCGTGTCCATTGCCCGCGCGACTCCGGGGCCCGAGGCGCGGGTGTCTCGGGCGGGAGTGCCGGTGGCGGAGCCTGCTCCGGCTGTGAGTGGTCGCGGTCCTTCGCGCGTGTCCGTTCCGGCGATGCGGCCTGTTCCGCCGCGGACCGACACGCTCACGGAGCACGCGACGCTTTCGGTGACCGAGGGGTCGGCGCGTTCGAGCCGCGTGGGGCTGTGGGGAGGAATCGGCGCGGCGGTGGTGTTGGCGGCCCTCGCGTTGTGGCTGCTCTTGCGCCCTGATGCGGAGCCCGCTGCCACGGCGCCCCTGAACCCGCCCGCGCTGCGGCCGCCGCCTCCACCCGTGAGGACCCAGCCTCCGCCGGAGAAGGGCGCTGCGACGCAGGTGGCTCCCGCGACGAATGCGCCCGCTGTGACGCCTTCGCCGCAGGCCGCGCCCACTCCCGCGACGACCGTCGCAGCCGCCACGGCCCCCCAGGCTGCGGCCACCCCCGCGCCTGCTCCGCAGACTGCGCCCACGGCCGCGCCGAAGGAGACCACACCGCGCGAAGCGACTCCGCCGCGCGCTGTTGTGCCGGCTCGCCCTGAGTCAAAGCCGGCCGAGCCGCGCGCGACTCCCGCGCGCGAGGTGGTTCGCGGCGAGCCGAAGGGCGGCGATCGCATGGCGCTGGTTCGCTTCGTGGCCACGCCCTGGGCCGAGGTGAGCTGCAACGGGCGCAAGCTGGGCGAGACTCCCTTCAAGGAAGTGGAGCTGCGGGTGGGTACGTATGACTGCAAGTTCTCCAACCCCGAGCTGAAGCGGACCGTGAGCCGCCGCATCGAGGTTCGTCCCATCGACCTCAACGTGGTGAGCGTGAAGCTCGACTAGGCCCGCCTCGGATGCACGCGTGACGCTCGAAGCCGGAACCCGCATTGGGAAGTACGTCGTCCGCCGCAAGCTCGCCGAGGGCGGCATGGCGGAGATCTACCTGTGCACGGCCCGAGGACCGGAGGGCTTCGAGAAGGAAGTCGTCATCAAGCGCGTGCGCGCGTTCCTGGCGAGCGACTCCGAGTTCGTCCAGATGTTCATCGCCGAGGCGCGGCTGGCCTCGCGGCTGAACCACGCCAACGTGGTGCAGATCTTCGACTTCGATAAGCACGAGGACACGTACTACCTGGCCATGGAGTACGTGCGCGGCTGCTCGTTGTGGGAGCTGCGCAAGCGGTGCAAGGAGCAGCTCTCGCCCACCCCGCCGACGCTGGTGGCTCACATCGGCGCGGAGGTCGCTCGGGCATTGCACGCGGCACATCGCCTGAAGATCAACGGCGAGCACCTCCATCTGGTGCACCGCGATGTCACGCCGCACAACGTGCTCTTGTCCTTCGACGGCGCCGTGAAGCTGACGGACTTCGGCATCGCCAAGGCGGGCAACCGGCTGTCACAGCCGGGTGTCCTCAAGGGCAAGTTCGCGTACATGTCGCCCGAGCAGGCTCGGGGCGAGGCGGTGGACGCGCGCACGGACATCTTCGCCCTGGGCGTGGTGCTGTGGGAGATGCTCACCGGGGGCCGTCTGTTCGAGGGCGACTCCGAGGTGGCGGTGCTGCGCGCGGTGCAGCACTCCCTGATTCCGCCGCCCGCTCGGCTCAATCCCGACGTGCCCGCGGATCTCGATGCGGCAGTGATGCGAGCGCTCCATCGCGACCCTCAGGCGCGCTTCCAGACCGCGGCGGAGCTGGAGCGGGCGCTGGCCCAGAGCGCGCTTCAGCATGCGCGTTCGGTGGATGACACGAACGTGGGGATGTTCCTGCGCCGCCTCTTCCCCGAGGCCGCCACCTATGTGGCCCTGCCCGCGGTGCGCGACCGCTCTCACGTGGGGCAGGGTGGTGCGTCTGGGGGCGTGGAGTCTCCTGCTGTTCCCGTTGCGCGCGAGCCCACGGCGGTGATGCGGCCCGGTCGCGACCGTCCCCTCGCAGGGGAGCGACTCTCTCCAGACGAAGATGTGGATGCGGCCACGGTGGTGCTGCCTCGTCGTGAGGATGGCTCGCCGGAGCTTCCTCCCGCGGCAACGCCGATGATGCCGCTGCCCGCGGTGCGCCTGTCGGTGCGGCCCGCAGGGGCTGCGGTCCCCTCGCTGCCGCCCGTGGCCGCTCCGATCGCCGCGGTGCGGTCAGGCACGCCAGACGCAGCGTCCGCGGACCGAGGCGCCGCTGAGCGCGCACCTCGCGGCGAAGACGTGTCGACCATCTCAGTGCCGGCGTTGAGGGAAGGCGCGCACGGGGCCCTTGGCGCCGCGCCGGACGAGCTCGACGATGCCGATGCGCAGTCAGAACTCCCGCGCAGGTCCGTGGGGTCCGCCAAGCCGGTGGAACTCCCGCGTGGCGCGGATGCTTCGGCCGCACCGGTCCGACAGTCGAGTGAGGCGAGTGCATCCGCCGCACAGGCTGCGCAGGTCGGCAAGGGCAGCGCTGCGGCTGCGCAGGTTGCGCTCGCGGGTGGAGACAACGCTGCATCGGTGGCGTCGGGGCCCTCAAGCGGAGTCGCCGGTGTCGAGGGGAAGCCCGCGCTCCTGAATGGAGCAGGTGCCTCGGCTGCGCCGTCATCACGCCCCGGCGAAGTCGGCCCCAGCCGTGCGGATGGCGTGAGGACGGCCGGGCGAGCAGGGCACGCTTCCTCTGAAGGTGCTCTGGGAGCAGGCTCTGCCCATGTCGCGGCGAAGGGCCGCAAGGCGTGGCCTTGGGTAGGCGCGGGCGCACTTGGACTCGCGGGGCTCATCGGGTTCGTGGCCGTACCTCGGGCGCGCTCTTCGGAGGAGTCGCCGGTTGCGTCTCGCTCGGAGCCCGCCGCCACGTCTCCCTCGGTCGTCGCGAATCCGGCCGCCCAGCAGCCGATGACTCCCGGGCCTGCCCCGGCCGTCCCCGCCCAGGTCGGTAACGACTCGCGACAGGCGAATCCGCCTGAGTCCGCCCCCGTGGTCACGGCTCCTTCGGACACTGTTGCGCAACTGACGAAGCCCAGCGAGTCCGGCCCTGCCGTCCCCGCGCACAAAGGCGGCGACACGGGGCAGGTGAAGTCCGCCTCGGAGTCCGAGGTCGAGGTCGAGGGGCTCAAGCGCGAGGCGGCCCTCGCTGACGAGCCTCGGCGCCCGACCGTGCCACCTCCCACCGTGTCCTCCGCTCCTGCGGATGCGGGGGTGGTGGCCCTGGGGACCCTCAAGTTGAGGGCCTCGCCGTACGCCACCGTCTTCCTCGACGGGAAGCGGCTGGGCGAGGTCCAGGGCCTGGCGTCCTATCGCCTCGCCGCCGGCACCTACAAGCTCACCTTCGAACATCCGAGCGGCGCGAAGTCGCTCAGTGTCACCATCCCAGCCAACGGCTCCGTGTCGCGAGACTTCCGCGCCACCACTGGGCGCTGACCCCTTCGAACTTCACCGAGTCGTGACGCGAGCGTGAGCCCTCCGCCGCGCCGTTTCGTGCCGTCTCCAGCCGCGATCTGACTCGCTGCGTCGAGGCCCTTCTCGTCGCGTTCGCGCCGTCGCGCCCGCTCGGCGTTCGTCCTGGTCGACCTTGACACCGATGGGGCCGTTCTGGCACACATGCGCTCCATTCAGTAGGTTATATTCAATGGAATCCATGGAGTTGCTCGACCCCGACGAGCTCGAACGCATCGAGCGCGAAAACGCGGGGGGGCTGCCCGCGACGGCCATCCTGGAAATCTTTCGACCTCGGGGGGTTCGCCTCTCGGAGGCGACGTTTCGCAAGTACGTCCAGGCTGGCCTGCTACCGCGCAGCCGACGGGTGGGGCGCAAGGGCAAGCACCAGGGGAGCCTCGGGCTCTATCCGGTGGAAGCCGTGCGCCGCATCAATGTCATCAAGCGGATGATGGCGGAGGGGCACACCCTGGAGGACATCCGCCGCTCGTTCGTGTTTCACCGCAACCACATCGACCAGTTGGAGCGCGATCTGGCCGAGGTGCTCGATGGCTTTCAGGAGGAGCTGGGGGAGCGGAGCACGGCCGGGTCACACCGGCGTGTGCTCGAGGCGGAGTTGGCAACGCTGAGGCAAAGAGCGCAGGATCTGGTCCGGGATGTGGCCCGGCTAGGCAGCGCTGTCACGGCTCGCGAAGACGAAACGATCCGTTCGCAATAGAATGCCGGCCCCAGGGAACCGGATAGACTCCAAAGATTCTGGAGGGGACATGTCGGAAGTGAAGCAGCTAGAGGGCGATGGGGGAGAAGCGGAGGAGCAGCCCGCGGAGCGCCGTCGCTCCAAGACGATGTCGCGCAAGGAGATGGCCAGGGACCTGCGCCGTCGCCGGCTCGCGGGCCAGCTGGACCCGGAGGAGGGAGACCTCCTGAAGACCGTGGATGACGAGCGCCCGCGCACGCGCGCGGACTGCGTCAACGGCCCGCGTCCGTGCTTGTTCGTCTCCTGCAAGCACAACCTCTACTTGGACGTGAACCCCGAGACGGGCTCCATCAAGCTCAACTTCCCGGACAAGGAAATCTGGGAGCTCGAGCACACCTGCGCCCTGGACGTGGCGGAGAAGGGGGGCATCACGCTCGAGGAGGTGGGGGAGATCATGAACCTCACGCGCGAGCGCATCCGTCAGGTGGAGACGCGCGGGCTCATGAAGCTGCGCGAGGCCACCGAGACCGATCCTCCTGTGTCCGCTCGCAAGCCCTGAGGGGAGTCGAGCGTGATGTCGCCTGCGGACGGGTGTCCAACGTGTTGCGTTGACACCCTGGGGGGTGGTTGCTAGGACCGCCGCCTCCCGCAAACCGAGGCGCAGACGTGCTGGCCCTACTGAGCGTTTCCGATAAACGCGGTCTGGTTCCCTTTGCCCAAGGCCTGGTTCGGTTGGGCTTCCGCCTCCTGTCCACGGGAGGCACGCTGGAGACCTTGAAGGGCGCGGGAGTCCCCGCGACGCAGGTCTCCGAGCACACCCAGAGCCCCGAGATTCTTGGCGGCCGGGTGAAGACGCTGCATCCCCGCATCCACGGTGG
Source organism: Myxococcaceae bacterium JPH2 (assembly GCA_016458225.1). Classification (NCBI taxonomy): domain Bacteria; kingdom Pseudomonadati; phylum Myxococcota; class Myxococcia; order Myxococcales; family Myxococcaceae; species Myxococcaceae bacterium JPH2. The sequence continues at coordinate 82,658 of JAEMGR010000019.1, forward strand.
ACTCCTGGGGCGCCCCGACTTGGAGAGCGACCGGGCGGAGATGGCGGCGAATCGCATCGAGCCCATCTCCCTCGTGGCCGTGAACCTCTATCCGTTCCGCCAGACGGTGGCCTCGGGCGCGTCCGAGGACGCGATCATCGAGCAGATCGACATCGGCGGTCCGGCGATGGTTCGCGCGTCGGCGAAGAACTTCAAGCACGTCGCGGTGGTGGTGGATCCGGATGACTATCCGGCGGTGCTGGCCGAGCTGGAGGCGGGCAAGGCGGTGGGCGAGGCGACCCGTCGCCGCCTGATGCGCAAGGCCTTCGCGCACACCGCGGCCTACGACGCGTCCATCTCCGGGTGGCTGTCCTCGCAGGCGGGTGAGCCGTTCCCCGAGGAGCTGTCGCTCACGTTCGAGAAGGCCCAGGGTCTGCGCTACGGCGAGAACCCCCATCAGCGCGGCGCCTTCTACCGCGAGCGCCTGGCTCCGCCGGAGCCGACGGTGGCGTTCGCGAAGGTGCTCCAGGGCAAGGAGCTCTCGTACAACAACATCCTGGACCTGGACGCGGCGCTGGGCCTCGTCCTCGAGTTCCCCGAGCGCCCGTGCGCCGTCATCATCAAGCACAACACGCCGTGCGGCGTGGCGGTGGATGACTCGCTGGAGACGGCGTACCGCACCGCGCGCAAGGTGGACGAGGTGTCCGCGTTCGGCGGCATCGTCGCCCTCAACCGGGAGGTGGACGAGTCCGTGGCGAAGGCCATGGCGGAGACCTTCCTGGAGGCGGTCATCGCGCCGTCGTATTCGCCCGCCGCGCTCCAGGTGCTGGCGGCCAAGAAGAACCTGCGGCTCTTGGAGGCGGGCCCCGCGCTGGCGTCTCCCACGGCCCGTCCTCGGGCCCAGCTGGATGGACGCAGCGTGTCGGGCGGGCTGTTGCTGATGGACCGCGACGCCGTGGAGCCGCCGCTGGAGTGGAAGGTCGTCTCCAAGCGCGCGCCCACGCCGGACGAGGAGCGGGCGCTGCGCTTCGCGTGGAAGGTCTGCAAGCACGTGAAGAGCAACGCCATCGTCTTCGCGTCGGAGGCGCAGCTGTTGGCGCAGGGCGGCGGGCAGACGAACCGGGTGGACTCGGTGCGCATCGCCCAGTCCCGAGGGGGCGAGGCCCTCAAGGGGAGCGCCGTGGCCTCGGACGCCTTCTTCCCCTTCCGGGACGGACTCGACGCGGCGGCCCGAGCCGGGGCCACGGCCGTCATCCACCCAGGAGGTTCGGTGCGTGACGCGGAGGTTATCGCCGCCGCGGACGAACAGGGGATGGCCATGGTGGTGACGGGAGTGCGACACTTCCGCCACTGAATCCATGCGCATCGTCTGTCAGAAATGCGCGGCCGCCTACGCGATCGACGATCGGTTGATCTCGCCCAAGGGTGTCCGTGCCCAGTGCCCGCGCTGTCGGCACCTCCAGCTCGTGAAGCGAGACCCCACGGCTTCGTCCGCGGGGGCTCCGGCCCTCGGAGCCGAGCCTCGGAGCAGTCCCGACAACGCCGCCGCGCCCGCGTTGGGTGCCGAGCCTCGGAGCAGCGGAGGCGCCGCGCCACCCACGCTGAGCCCGGAGCCTCGCAGTGGTTCTCGGCCCGCGGCCGCGCCGGGTGCTCGGGCGGCTCCCGCGCCCCGTGCGGCTCCCCGGACTCCGGTGGCCAGCGCGGACCCGTTCGCTGACTTCGCCGCGCCGGCGCCTCAGGGGCCGGGGGCAGCACAGGTGGACCCGTTCGCGGACCTGGGCGTGCCGTCGTCTGCCGTGCCGTCGGGCGATCCCCTGCTCGACTTCCTGGGCCCGGCTCCGCAGGAACTGCCGCCCACGCCTGGCGCAGGGCGCACCGCGCCGGCGGTCGTCGTCTCGTTGGGCCAGCGGACTCCCGCTCCTGTTGCCGCCTCGCCGGCCCAGGCCGAGGCCACGTCGGGATGCCGCACGTGCGGCAAGCCGCTGACGGATCCGTTCGACCAGGCACTCGGCATGTGTGACGACTGTCGGCAGCGCGCGCCGGCGCCGTCGCCCGCGGTCGTCGCTCGCTCGGCGCCGGGGACGGACCTGGACCTGCCGCTGCTGTCGGCACCGGACGGCGAGGCGCCCTCGCTGAGCGTGGAGCCCCGGAGTGGCTCGCGGGCCGCTCCGGCGCCCGCGCTGGGCGCCGAGCCTCGCAGCGGTGCTCGGACCATCACGCGGACTTCTCACGTGGCGGTCGCGCCTGCGCGGGTGGCTCGGCTCGACTCGGGCCGCAGCAAGGGCCCGCTGGCGGCGCTCGTCGTCCTGTTGCTCGGTGCGGCGGGCGCGGGTGGGTACTTCTTCGTCCTGAAGCCGCGGCAGCTCGAGGCGGGGACGGTGGCGACGGCGGCGCGCTCCCAGGCGGTTCCCGAGGCCATCGAGGCGGCGCTGGGGCGATGGCGCCTCCAGTATCTGGACCTGTCGGGGACCAGCGATGCGCAGTACGCCGAGGGCGTGGCTCTGCTCGGACGAGAGCAGCGCCGCGCCTACGCGGAGGCGGAGGAGTCGTTCCAGCAGGCGCTGTTGTTGGACCCGCGCAACGACGCGGCCGTGGCGGGATATGTCCAGTCCGTGGCGCTCGGCCAGGGCGCGGGCATGGACGAAGCCACCTTCCAGGAGGCGCGCGGGCTGGTGGAGGCCGCGGAGGGCCGCACGGATCATCTGCCTGCGCTGCTGGTGGCCCACGCGAACCTGCTGCTCACGCGCTCGCGCCAGCCCGAACTGTGGGAGCGGGCGCGCACGCTGGCCGACTCGGTGCTGGCCCTGAAGACGGCCACGCCGGCGCAGAAGGCCGAGGCGTACCTGGTGCTGGGGCGCGCGTACCTGTCCACGTCGAAGGAGCTGGCTCGCGAGCGGTTCGACTCGGCGCTGGAGTTGGCGCCGGACCTCAAGCGCGTGCACTTCTACCGCGCGCTCGCGCACGAGGCCGCGGGCGAGTACTCGCTCGCGCTGGAGAAGCTGCGCAAGCGACTGGAGCTGGACCCCACGGACTGGGACAGCCTGGCGGCGCTCGCGCGCATCTACCAGGAAGTGGGCGAGCCGACCGAGGCGCGGCGGCTGTACGAGGCCCGCGTGAAGTCGCAGGCAGGAGACCTGCGGGCTCCGCTGGCGCTCGCGGTGCTGCGCTACCAGAGTGAAGGAAGTCCCGGCGCCGCGGCGCGCGAGCTTCGCTCCTTGCTGAAGGGCCGCGCTCGCTATGCCCCGCGAGAGGTCGCCGAGGTGCTCGCACACCTGGCGGCGGCGGAGCGGACGGCGGGCAATGCGGAAGCGGCGGCGAAGGCCGCCGACGAAGCCTTGGGCTTGATGCCCAACCTGCCCGAGGCGCATCTCCAGCTCCTGCTCGTCTCGCTGGGCCGCAAGGACGCGGCGAAGGCGCGGACGCACTGGAAGGCGTGCCAGGGACGTCTGGAGGACGGCGCGCTCGAGAAGCTCCTGGAGGGCCGCGTGCTGCTCCTGGAGAAGAAGCCCGCCGAGGCGCTGGAGCGCTTCCAGCAGTCGGTGGAGCTGGACGGCCGGCGACTGGACGCGAAGCTGCTGGCGGGCGTGGCGGCGGCGGCGGGTGGAACCCGACGGGATGAGACTTTCCGCATCCTCTTCCAGGCGCAGGACGGGGACCCGCAGCGGCTGGCACCTCGGCCCGCGGTGACGCGCTTCTGGCTGCGCCCCGAGGACACGCTGGAGGGCACGGAGGGTGTCATCCTCGCGCTCGGCGAGGGGCATCCGGAGGACGTGCGTCCCCTGCTGTACGAGGGCCTCCTGCGCTTCGAGCAGGGGGCGGTCGACGTGGCGGAGCGCCACTTCAAGGCCGTGCTCGAGGTCGACAGCAACAACGCGAACGCGCTGGCCTACCGCTCGCTCATCGCGCTGCGCGCGGGCAACGCGACGGCGGCGCGCAGCCTGGCGACGCAGGCCGTGACGGTGGGTCGGCAGCTTCCGGTGGCGCATCTGGCGCTGGGGCTCGCGCTGGCCGATGCGCGCCAGGTCGAGCCCGCCAAGCGTTCGCTGCGCGAGGCGCTCCGGTTGTCCCAGTCGCTGTTGACGGCCCAGGTGAAGCTGGCGGAGCTGGAGGCGGACACGCATCCGGCGACTTCGAGCGCGACGCTGCTGCGCGTGGTGGGGTTGGACGCGGAGAACCTCCCCGCCAAGCGCTTGCTCTATCTGTTGAACCAGCGAGGTTGACGTGAAGGTCCTGCTGCTTGGCTCGGGTGGACGTGAGCACGCGCTCGCGTGGAAGCTGTCCCAGAGCCCCCGGCTCACGAAGCTGCTGTGCGGTCCCGGCAACCCGGGGACCGCGCAGTTTGGCACCAACGTGCCGGTGAACGCCGAGTCCCCCGAGGCCGTCGTCGCCCTGGCGCGCGCGGAGAAGGTGGACCTGGTCGTGGTGGGGCCTGAGGCTCCGCTGGTCGCGGGCGTGGCGGATGCGCTCGAGGCTGCGGGCATCCCCTGCTTCGGCCCCGTGGCCGCCGCCGCGCGCATCGAGGGCTCCAAGGCCTTCGCGAAGGAGATCATGGCCGAGGCGGGCGTGCCCACCGCGGCCTTCCGCGTGTTCACGGACGTGGCCGAAGCCGAGGCCTACGCGGTCGCCCAGGGCCGCATCGTGGTGAAGGCGGACGGACTGGCTGCGGGCAAGGGCGTCATCGTGGCACCGGATGTCGAGACCGCTCGCGAGGGTGTGCGCGCGGTGGGGGCCATGGGCTCGGCGGGCCAGCGCATGGTCCTGGAGGAGTTGCTCGAGGGCGAGGAGGTGTCGCTCATGGCCCTGTGCGACGGCGAGCGCTACGTGCTCCTGCCCTTGTCGCAGGACCACAAGCGGGTGTGGGACGGTGACTCGGGCCCCAACACGGGCGGCATGGGCGCGTTCTGCCCCGTGCCTTTCCTCACGGGCGAAGCGCTCATCGAGGCCGGGGAGCGCGTCATCGCGCCCACGCTGGCGGCGCTGAAGGCGCGCGGGACGCCCCTTCGCGGCGTGCTCTACGCGGGGCTGATGCTGACGAAGAGCGGGCCCAAGGTGCTGGAGTTCAACGCGCGCTTCGGAGACCCGGAGACGCAGGTGCTGATGCTCCAGCTCGGCGAGGACCTGCTGCCGTTGCTCGATGCGTGTGCACGGGGGACGTTGGTGTCGCGCCCGCTGGTCCAGCGGCCCGGCGTGTCGGTGGGCGTGGTGATGGCGGCGGAGGGGTATCCCGAGGCGCCGCGCAAGGGGCAGCGCATCGACGGGCTCGGCGCGGTGCCGGCCGACGGCTTCGTGTTCCTCGCGGGCGTGGCTCAGAAGGACAGCGCGCTGGTGACGGCGGGTGGCCGGGTGCTCACGGTGTGCGCGCGAGGAGACGACCTCGTGCAGGCGCGTGAGCGGGCTTACGCGGCGGTGTCCGCGGTGCGCTTCGAGGGCATGCACTTCCGCTCGGACATTGGCGCGCGGGGGCTCCGGGCGAGTCCGTGAAGCTGCTCGCGCGATACCTGCTCCGGGAGCTGCTGGTCCCCCTCGCGGTGTGGCTGGCGTTCATGTTCCTGTTGCTCTTCGTCATGCAGTTCCTGCGCGGCACGGAGGTGCTGCTCGGATCCGCGGTGACGTTGGGGGACCTGGGCCGGCTCATCGCGTACCTGTCGCCGCACTTCCTGGTGATGGCGCTGCCCATCGCCTTCCTGCTGGCCATCCTGCTCGGATTGGGGCGGTTGGGTGAGGACCGGGAGCTGACCGCGCTCCAGGCCTTGGGGATTGGTCCGATGCAGTTGCTGGCGGCGCCGCTGGCCGTGGGCGTGGTGCTCAGCGCGCTCATGTGTCTGCTCACGTCCACCGCGGAGCCCTGGGGGCTCACCAGCGTGAAGGACCTGGTCAACGAGGTCATCCAGAAGAACGTCGCCGGCGACGTGAAGTCCGGCGTGTTCTACGAGGACCTGAGCGACCTGACGTTGTACGCGGAGCGAGTCACGCCTGGAGGCGCATGGACGAACGTCCTCCTCCATGACGACCGCGACCCGAGTGCCCCCCTGCTGGTTCTCGCGCACCGCGGGAAGGTCGGCGCGTCGAAAGGCGAGGGGCTCACCATCGCGCTGGAGGAGGGCGAGGTGCACCGCGCCAATCGCTCCTCGTCGGACTACAGCGTCGTCGGCTTCGAGCGGGCGGAGATGAACGTGGGCATCGGCGGCTCGCTGACGCGCCGCAATCGCTTCCGCTCGCCGAAGGAGGAGCTGACGCCCGTGGAGTTGATCGCCGCGGCCAAGGACGCGGAGGAGCGACAGGAGGATCCCAAGCCCTTCTTGATGGCGCTGCACAGCCGGCTGGGCAACGCGCTCGCGCCCGTGGCCTTCGCGCTGCTGGCCACGCCGCTCGCCATCGGGCGACGGCAGGCGGGGCGGGCTTGGGGCTACTTGCTCACGCTGGGCGGATACGTCCTGTACTACCTCCTGAGCCGCGCGTTCGAGCAGCTGGGGCAGCAGGGGAAGATGCCGGTGCTGCTGTCAGGGCAGCTCGCCAACGTGCTGTTCATGGTGCTGGGCGTGGTGGCGATGGTGCGCGTGAGTCGCTCGGGGACGGTGCGGTGAGGGGCACGCTCTTCGGCTACGTGTTGCGCACGTACCTGCTCAGCTTCGTGGGCATCCTGGCGGGCGTGGTGGCGGTGTTCCTCGTCGTGGACTTCGTCGACCGGGCGAAGGCGTATGGCGGCGAGGGCTGGGTGTGGGACGTGATGAAGCTGTACGGCTACAAGGGGCTGGTGTCCGTGCAGCAGCTCGGGCCCGCGGCGCTGCTCTTGGCCGCCGGGACCACGGTGTCGTCGCTGCGCAAGCGAGGCGAGGTGACGGCGATGCGCGCGCTCACCTTCGGTCCCTCGGCGCTCTACGTCCCGATTGGCGTGTGTGCCCTGGTGGCGTGCGTGGGGCTGGTGTTCTTCGAGGAGAACGTGGCCACGCATGCCGGGCGCCGCGTGGATGACATCACCACCCAGCGCTTCAATCGCTGGGGCGACTGGGGCCTGTACTACACGCCGAAGCAGTGGTTCCGCCGGGGCGATCAGATCTTCTTCCTGCGGGGCGGTGATGCGCAGGGCGGCTTCGACAATGTCTCCGTCCTCACGCTCACGAAGGACTTCCGCCTGCGCAGTCGCCTGGACGCGGCCCACATGCAATCCGTGGACGGCACGCGCTGGGAGCTGACGGACGTCATCGAGCGCTCCTTCACGGACGACGGGCGCACGCAGGTTCGTCAGGACGCGTCCCGCGAGGTGGACCTGGGCGTGGGCGCGCGCACCTTCCGCATTCGTCCGGGGCGGCCCGAGCAGATGCGGGTGCGCGAGCTGCGGGAGCAGGTGGTGGCGCGCGCGGAGGTGGGGTTGGACACGCGCCAGTACGAACTCGCCATGCACAACCGCTTCGCCTACTCGCTGGCAGGGCTGCCTGCCGCGTTGCTGGCCGTGGGCCTGGCGCTGCGCACGAATCGCCGAGGGCACCTGACCGCGGCCATCGTCGAGGGGCTGCTCATCACCGTGGCGATGTGGGGCATCATCGTCATCTGCCGCACGCTGGTGCTCTCGGAGCGGTTGGCTCCCCCGGTGGCCGCGTGGATGCCCATGTTCTTGTTGTCCGTGGCCGCCGCCACTTTGTGGCTGCGCGGCGAGGGCTGGGTCCACCTCCCGCGTCGCTGGTTCGCCCTGCGCTAGGGCGCCCCTTCCTGCCTTCTGTCAGGGGGACTTCACGACATCCGCGACGACGGCCGGCGGTGAGGTAGCCTGCGCGGCGCCTCGCGTGGGTGAGGCCCGCCATGAACCCTGAACACCTTCGTCACTCCAGCGCTCGTCTGGGTCGCCTCGTCTCCTGTGTCCTGGGCCTGTATGCGGTGGGGCTCGTCCTCGCCGAAGCCGTGCTCCAGGCCGGCGCGGTGTTGAGCATGGCGGTGGCACTCTGGCTCGCGGTGTCACGTCGCCTGCGGCTCCCGTCGGATGTTCGCGCTTTCGTCCTGGCCAGCGTGGCGTTGTGCGGATGGCAGCTCGTGTCCCCTGCGGTGGCGTTGATGACGGGCGCGGCCTCGAAGTGGCCTCGCGGCGCGCGCTATGGCCAGGCGCTGGACACGGTGGCGGGTGCGGCGGTGGCGTGCGTGGGCACGTTGGGCGTGCCATGGCTCATGCTCGCGGGCATCGTCGCGGGGGGCTGGCTGGTGGCGGCGGCGCTTGGCTTCTTCCAGCACCGCGTGCGCTGGCCATGGGAGCCGCCTGGGTTCCTCAAGCTCAACCTGTCTCGCCTGCATGAGAACTTCGGCACGGAGGAGGAGCCGCGCTACGCGGCCGGAGGCTTCTTCTTCCATCGCCTGCGCTTCGCGCACGGAGCCATCGCCGCGCTGGGGCCGGCCCTGGCCGTGCTGGGGGAGGCGCGCTCCTTGCGACGCCGCCTGCTCGCGGGCGCGGTGGTGATGGGCCTGCTTCTCTCGCTCTACGGTGCATTCGCGCGAGCGGCACTCGGCGCGGCGTTGGGCGTGTGCGTGCTGGCGCTGCTGCTCCTCCTTCGAGGTACGCCCCGTCGCGCGGGCCTGTTGGTGGCCGTGGCGTTGGTGGTCGCCGTGGCGGTGACCCCCGCGTGGCGCGAGCGCTTCGCCAAGGCCGTGGACAACCTGTTCGGCAGCGGCGAGCGCTCGCTGGCGATGTCCGTGGGCTGGCAGCTCGTGCGCGAGCATCCGTGGGTGGGCGTGGGCTTCGGCAACCACAAGCCGGCGGCCCTCGCGACGCAGGCCGAGACGGGCATCACGGACCTCCTGGCCACGGACTCCCACAACCTGTGGCTGACGGCTTGGGCGGAGACGGGGCTCGTGGGCCTGCTGTTGCTCGTGCTGATGCACGGGCTCCTGGCGCGCGCGCTGGTTCGCAGGCACCGCGCGGGCTCGCTGGCGGCCACGGGCGCGCTGCTGTCCTTCGTCGGCTTCCACGTGCTGGCGCTGGTGCACTACCTGCCGTTCCACCCCAGCGTGCACCTGTCGTTCATGTTCGTCTGGGGGCTGGGACTGGCCGACGGCAGCGAGGTGCTGCGCGGCGAGGTCCACCCGGAGACGGACGTCCCCCGCGCCTAGCGGAGGCCTCAGCCCTGCGGGGTCGCGAGCGCGCGTCGGTAGGTCGCCAGCGTGCGCACCGCGCAGTCGTCCCAGGTGAAGCGCGCGGCGCGCTCGCGTCCCAGCTCGATGAGTTCGCGCCGTTGGACCTCGTCCCGGAGGATGCGCAGCGTGGCGTCCTTCCAGGCCTGGGCGTCATCCGGAGGCAGGCGCACCGCGGCGTTCCCCACCACTTCGGGAAGGGAGGTCGCGTCCGCCACGAGCGCGGGGCAGCCCGTGGCCATGGCCTCCAGCGCGGGCAGGCCGAAGCCCTCGTACTTCGAGGGCAGCAGGAGCGCCGCCGCCGCGCCGTAGAACAGCGGCATGTCGGACTCGGGCAACTCCTCCAGGTCCACGACGTTCTCGTGCAGTCCCAGCTCATGCGCCACCGCGCCGCGGCCCGCCAGGAGCACCACGGGCACGGGCAGCTCGGGGGCGACGTGCTGGAGGAGGGCGAGGTTCTTGTGCGCCTTGGCGTTGCCCACCGCGGCCACGTAGCGGGCCGGCAGCTCGTGGCGCTCGCGGAATGCCCGCGCCTCGCTGGCGGACGGGGGCTGGAAGCGCGCGTCCACGCCGTTGTGGATGACCTGGATGCGATACGGCGACAGGCTCAGGTGACGCGCGAGTTCGTCCCGCGAGAACTCGGACACGGTGAGGAGCGCGGAGGCCCGGCGCGCCCGAGGGCCGACGACCGCGCGGTAGTAGATGGCCTGGGCCGGCGAGTAGTTCTCCGGCAGCGCGACGTGGTTGGCGTCATGCAGCGTGGCGACCAGCGGACCGCGCCACAGCAGGGGCAGCGAGAACGACGTCGCGTGGAACAGCCGGGGCGACAGGCGCGCCAGGTCCGCCGCCAGGGCGGGCTGCTCCCAGGGCGAGAGGAACCCCGCCAGCGCGCGGTGCACGGGCATCCGCGGTGTCAGCTCGCCCAGGTCCGTGGGCAGACCCTCGGGTGGCGCGAGTGCGGCGAAGTGCAGGTCCGGGGCGAGCGCGGGCAGGCGCCGCGCCAGCTCCAGCGCGTAGCGCGCGATGCCATGCAAGCGGCCGCGCACCATGCGCAGGTCGATGAGGAGGGTGGCCACACGTCCGGCCTACCACACGGCGGGCGCTCCTGGCGCGTCACGTGCCCCGCGAGCGGACAGGCGACCTTGGGGCGGGAAGGGCGGCGCGGCGCGTCTGTGGGTGCTACAAGGCGCGCCCCGTGAAGGTCGCCCTCGTCCACGACTGGCTCGTCACCCACCGCGGCGGAGAGCGCGTCCTCGACGCCCTCTGCGAGCTGTACCCCGACGCGGACCTGTACACCCTCGTCCATCAGCCCGGCAGCCAGCCGCCGCGCATCGAGGAGCGACGCATCATCACGTCCTTCCTCCAGCACATCCCGGGCATCCACGCGCGCTACCGGCACTTCCTCCCGCTGTTCCCCCGCGCCATCGAGTCCCTCCGGCTGGAGGGCCGCTATGACCTGGTCCTCTCCTCCAGCCACTGCGTGGCCAAGGGCCTGAGGCACCCGAGCGATGTGCCCCACCTGAGCTACGTGCACGCGCCCATGCGGTACATGTGGGATCTCTTCGACGACTACTTCGGCCCGGGTCGAGCGAGCGTGCCCGTGCGCGCCGCGGCCAGAGCGGTGCGCCCGTACCTCCAGCGGTGGGATCGCACCACGGCGGCGGGCGTGGACCGCTTCGTCGCGAACAGCCGCCACATCGCCGGGAAGATCCGTCGCTTCTGGGGCCGCGAGGCCTCCGTCGTTCATCCGCCCGTGGAGCTGGAGCGCTTCACACGCCTCCCGCTCGAGGGCGGAGGGCAGGGGGGCTACTTCCTGTGGCTCGGGGCGTTCGCGCCCTACAAGCGGCTCGACGTGGCGCTGGAGGCCTTCCGCCACCTGGACACGCCCCTGTGGGTGGTGGGCACCGGCCAGGAGGCCGCGCGCCTCACGTCCGGACCGCTGCCGCCGCACATCCGCTTCCTCGGCTCCGTGCCGGACGAGGCCCTGCCGACCCTCTATCGCGATGCGCGCGCGCTCATCTTCACGCCGGAGGAGGACTTCGGAATCACCCCCCTGGAGGCCCAGGCGACCGGCCGCCCCGTCCTCGCGCTCGGGCGGGGTGGGGCGCTGGAGACCGTGACCGACCGCACCGGCCTGTTCTTCTCCGAGCAGACCCCCGAGGCGCTCATCGACACCGTGCACCGCTTCGCCGCCTGGGAGCCCGGCTTCCGTCCGGAGGCTGCCCGCGCGCAAGCCGAGCGCTTCTCCCGCGCGAGCTTTCAGCGAGGCATCCAGGCCGAGGTCGAGGCGCTCCGAGCCAAAGTGTCCACGCGCCCCCCAACGGTGTGACAAGGCTGTCCGTCCCCTCCCCAACTTCCCGAGGGTCCCCCGTCATCCCTCACGCTCCGTGCGAGTCGTTCGTCCGGCCAACCTATTGGTTTCACGACGAACGGCATGCTAGGAGGCCCTGCGTATCCGGGCTGTCCAGGAAATGACGGCCCGACGGCCCCAGGGTGTGGGTCTTGCAGGGGGGCAGGCCACTCAAACGGTTTGTTCCCGGGAGCACAGAAGTGTTCGGTCGTCTCCAGCGCTTCTACACGTCCATCAAGGTCGCCGCCGACGTGGTGATGCTCGCGTTGGCGTTCGGGCTTGCCTACGTCACGCGCTTCTCCGGGGTGGTGCCCATCACCGAGGGCATCCCGCCGTGGGACGAGACGCTCGTCTCGCTGACCATGGTGCTCGTCATCTTCCCGGTGACGTTCCAGCAGGCTCGGCTGTACGCGACGAACCGCTCGCGCACGAACGTGGGCGAGCTGTTCGAACTCTTCAAGGCCACCATCACCGCCACCCTCATCCTGGTGGCGCTGACGTACTTCGCGCGAGAGCGGTACTCGCGCCTGACGCTGGCCATCTTCGTCCTCTACGCCTTCATCTTCATCTCGCTGTCGCGCCTGGCCTTCCGGCTGGTGCTGAGCGAGGTGCGTCGGCGCGGCTTCAACCTCAAGTCCATCCTCGTCATCGGCGCGGGAGAGCTGGGCCACCGCGTGATTGAGACGGTGGAGGGCCACCGCGAGCTGGGCTTCCGCGTGACGGGCCTGCTGACGCTGCGCCCGGAGAAGGTGGGGCAGTGGGTCAACGGCGTGCAGGTCGTTGGCCACGTGGCCGAAGTGGACGCGGTGCTGGATGCGCGGCCGGTGGATCAGGTCATCATCGCGGTGCCGCTGGAGGACCAGGCGCACGTCAAGCCGCTGATGGAGCAGCTGGCGCTGCGCACGGTGGACGTGAAGGTGGTGCCGGACCTGTACCAGTACATCACGCTGTACGGCGGGCTGGAGGAGTTCGGCGGGCTTCCCATCATCAGCCTCCAGGGCGACCCGATGGATGGCTGGAGCCGCGTGGCCAAGCGCGCCTTCGACATCCTCTTCTCCCTGCTGGCCATCATGCTGAGCGGGCCGCTGATGCTGCTGACGGCGTTCGCGGTGAAGCTGACCAGCCGCGGCCCGGTGCTCTACCGCCAGGAGCGCATGGGGATGGATGGGCAAACCTTCCCCATCCTCAAGTTCCGCACGATGCGCATCGACGCGGAGGTGCAGGGCGCGACGATGGCCCGCGCGGATGATCCGCGGCGCACGCCCATCGGGACGTTCCTGCGCAAGTACTCCATCGACGAGCTGCCCCAGTTCTTCAACGTGCTGCGCGGCGACATGAGCCTCGTGGGTCCCCGCCCCGAGCGCCCTGTGTTCATCGAGGAGTTCAAGCGCCAGATTCCGCGCTACCACCTGCGGCACAAGGTGAAGGCGGGCATCACCGGCTGGGCGCAGGTCAACGGCCTGCGCGGCCAGACCTCCATTCAAAAGCGCATCGAGTACGACCTCTATTATATCGAGAACTGGTCGCTGCTCATGGACCTGAAGATCCTCCTGCGGACCGCGCTGGGGGGCTTCTTGTCGAAGAACGCCTACTGACGGAGTCGCGGGATGCAGACCCAGGAGTGGACGCGGGACGGCTTTGTCATCAGCACGGACCGCGCACGGGTTGACGTGGAGCGGGTGCACCAGTTCCTCCAGACGTCCTACTGGGCGGCGGGCATTCCGCTGGAAGTGGTGCGGCGTGCCTGCGCAAACTCGCTGCCGTTCGGGGTGTACGCGCAAGACACCGGCGAGCTGGTGGGCTTTGCTCGCGTGATGACGGACTTCGCCACGTTCGCGTACATCGCGGACGTGTTCGTCTCCGAGTCCACCCGAGGCCATGGGTTGGGGAAGTGGCTGATGACCTGCATCATGGCCCACCCCGAGCTGCAGGGCTTGCGGCGGTGGCTGCTGGCCACCCGGGATGCCCACGGGCTGTATGCGCAGTCCGGGTTCACACCCCTGGCCCATCCCTCGACCTTCATGGAGGTCAACACGCCGGACATCTACCGGCGCGGCCCTCGCTGAGCCCAAGCGGATTCGCGTGCTCGGAGTGTTCGTGATTTCACGTCGAGCGTACCCCGGGTGGTGAGGCTGTGCCCCGCCCGGACCAATGGGGCCAGTACCGGACGGCGGAAGCTGTCTAGAATCGGCCCTCCCATGGCCGAAAAGCTCGGAGCGATCCTGGTCCGCAAGGGCCTCATCACGCAGGCGCAGCTCGACGAGGCGTTGAACTCCCAGCTCATCTACGGCGGCCGGCTGGGGTCCCATCTGGTGGAGATGGGGTGGCTGGACATCGACACGCTGGGCATGGCGCTGGGCGAGCAGATGCGCCTGCCGGTGGCGATGGAGGCGGACTTCGACGTCGTCCCCGAGGCGGCGCTCAAGCTGCTGACGGCGGCGCAGGCGGAGAAGCACCTCGCGTTTCCGTTGGCGCAGGAGGGGCGGCGGCTGAAGGTCGCCCTGGCGAGCCCGCTGGAGATCCAGCACGTGGATGCGCTCGGCTTCATCACGGGGCTGCGCATCATCCCGCACGTGACGCCCGAGCTTCGGCTCTTCGAGTATCAGCTTCGGCGCTATGGGATTCAGCGGCCGGTGCGCTCGTCGCGGCCGAAGGCGGTGTCGGCGGCGCGTCGCCCGGCGGCACCGCTGCCCGTGGCTCCTCCTGGCAGGCCCGCCGCGATGGCGCCCGTGGCTCCTCCGGCTTCGATGCCTCCAGCGCCGGTGCGTGCCGAGCCGGGTGCGGCGGCGATGTTCGGAGGACTCGCGCCGGGGCAGTTCCTGAGTGATGACGCGGAGCCTGTCGATGCGGCCGCGGTGCAGTGGGGCTCGGAGACCGGGGACACGGCGCCCCTGCGCGGCAACGGAGGGGCACTCGCGCCACCGGAAGCGATGATCGACTTCACGGAGGACGGAGAGGCGCAGGTCGCGCCGCCCGTGCTTTCGGCTGGGCCCACAGGAGGGCCGCCCGTGTTGTCTCCGCTCGCGGGAGCCAGGCCCTCATCGCCACCGCGCCTCGCTCCGTCGGAGCCACCTCGAGCACCTGTGGCTCCGCCTCCCGCGCGCCCTACGGCGCCCATGCAGCCGCCTGGAATGCAGGCGCGCACGGCGGGAGGGCATGAGTCAGCGGCGCCCATCGCGATGGGCGCCAGTCCGACTGGAGCCGCGCAGCCGCCTGGAATGCAGTCGCGAGCAGGAGCGCAGGAGTTCGCAGCGCCCATCGTGACGGGCGTCATGCCGAGCGGATCCACGCAGCCGCCCGGAATGCAGTCGCGAGCGGCGGGAGCGCAGGACGCAGCGGCGCCGATTGTGACGGGCGTCATGTCGAGCGGAACCACGCAGCCGCCCGGAATGCAGTCACGAGTGGCGGGAGCGCAGGGGCCCGCAGCGCCGATTGTGACGGGGGCCACGCCGAGCGGCTCCGCGCAGCCGCCCGGCATGCAGTCGCGAGCGGGTGGGCCTCCTGCGGGAGGTGTATCGCGACCCTCCTCGCCAGGAATGCCCGCGGTATCGGGGCCCAGCGCGGGGGAGCCTCCTCGCCGTCCGTCATCTCCGGGCCTGAGTCCGGTGGGAGGAGAAGATCGAGGCGCGGGCATGGCCCAGCCTCCCGGAATGATGGCGCGGCCTACAGGCGCGCCGCCGGGAACTGCGAGCACAGCGGGTGCCCCAGGAGGAGTGATTCCGCCCGGGATGCGCACCAATGCCCCGAGCGGTTCGCCGCCGCCCGGAATGGCCCCGAAGCCCGTGGGGCCGCCGCCAATGGCCTCACGACCTCCGGGGCCTGCCCAGGGGACTCCGGCGCGCCCGCCCGGGTCTCCAATGGCGCCGGGGATGTCTCCAGGGAGCATGCCGCCACCCGGGATGGCTCGCCCTTCAGGGCCGCCGATGCCGCCAGGTGAAGCTGGACGCGTGTCCGGAGCGCCAGGAATGGGTGCGCGGCCAGCAGGCCCGCCAGTGCCATCACCCGAGGGTGTGTCGTCTTCCATGGCGTCCCGCCCAGGCGTGCCCCCGACGGCTCGGCCTGACAGCGTCCACCCGAACGTAGGTCCGGGCGCACCGGCACACCCGGTTGGCCCTGCAATGCCCTCAGCCCCTGGAGCCCATGCATCCAGCCCGGGTTCCGCGACGCGAGCAGGTGGCCCTCCGATGCTGGCGGTGGATGCCGCAGCGCAAGCTGCCGCACCTGGGAACGCTCCGCGTCCAGCAAGTCCTCCGATGCCGCCAGCCGAGGCCGCGCCCGCCATGGCACCGCGCCCGGGCGTGACTGCGATGCCTCCCCCGATTGGCGCGCCGTTGCCAGGTGGCGTGACGCGCGCCCCACCAGGAGCGCCGCCAGGCATGGCGCCTCGGCCTCAGGGCCCCCTTGATACGGGCCGTGGCCCGCCGGTGCAGGGCAGTCCCGTTGGCGTGAAGCCGTCCACCACTTTGGTGCCGGGACAACTGACGCCGCAAGGCATGCCCGCCTCGCAGGGCACCGGCGCGTTCGCGGGAGACGCAGGAGTTCGTCCACCCACGGGACCGCTTCCGCCAGGCGCGCTGCGTCCGGTCGCGCAACCCGTAATGGGACAGGTTCCGCAACCGCAGTCTCGGCCCGTGCCTTCTGCTGGCGGAGCCCCGAGCGCGGCAGGACTTCCGCCGCTTGAGCCAGGATTGCGTCCCAGCCCGTCGAGCACTCAGCCGCCCAGCGCGTTCCCTCCCGGGGCGTTGACCGCTGTGACGGAAGCAGGGATGCCGCCGCTCGCCGAGCCACCGCGTCGCATGCCCGAGGCGGTCATCCCAACGCCTCCGCTGTTCGTGGCAGGAGCCGAGTCTCTGTCGGCCGACGCCAGCGAAAGCGAATCGGCGGATCCACTCGCGCTGGAGCCGATCGAGGACATCGAGGCCATCGATTCGGATGTCCTCGACATCGATGTGGACAGTGCGCCGGTGGTACTTGCGGAGCCGCAGGAGTCCACGCGCGAACCTGGCGTGGAGCTGGGCTCGCAGCGAGCCGTCGAACACGCTCCTTCGCCGGTCGATGTGCAGGAATCACGGCCGAGCGAAGGATCATCGGCGCCAGAAGAGAGCTCCACGTGGGCCTCGGCGTTCGATGCTCAGCCAGCGTCTCCAGCGACAGAGTCGCCCGTCGAGTCACCGGCAACGCCTGCCCCAGAGACGCCCTCTCTGCTGGCAGAGGCTGCCGCAGACCTCGTTGCCGCGGCGCCTATTGAGTTCAGCGAAGCCCCGGGACTCGACACCGTTGATGCTGCGCCGGTCCCTGTGTCCTTCACCGAGTTGTCGTGGGGCGATGCCGCGGCTTCGGAGTTGATGGGCGTCGAGAGTCTCCAGCCCACCCCGTCGAGCGCGACGGAAGATGGGCTCGCACCGACGACGCACGAAGACGCGTCGCTCTTGGACCTGTCTGCGGTCGCGACAGAAGCCGAACCCGTCCTCGTCGCTGCGACACCGTCGGCGACGATCGAGGAGCGCGAGCCGGCATTCGAGCAAGCACCGCCGTCGACAGCCCAAGTCTCAGAACCCGCGCAGAGCGCGATGCAGACGACGGAAGCGCACGAGGCCGCACCAATCGTCCTCGATGTGGCGGTGTCGTCGCACGAGGATCCACAGCCCGTCGCGAACCTCACCGCCGCCACTCCATCGAATGAAGCAACGCGTGTGGAGTCGCTGCTGACGGATTCAGCGGATGCCTTCGAACTGGTTGCCGAATCGGGCATTACACCCGAGCCCTTCGGATCCACTCAGGACGCCAAGGCGAGCAGTCCTGCCTTTGCCGCGGAGGGAGCGCCGCGGTCCGAAGTCGGTGCTCCGCCGAGCGAGGAACAGTGGGCATCCGTCCCGCTTCCCGCCATTGCCGGGGAGCCCGATTCGAAGCGGTCCACCGCAGTCGAAGCTGCCTCGACCGACGTGCCCAGCGCGCTGCCAGCTTCGGCTGAACTCGCCGCGCTCGTGGGAGTGGACACCCCGGCTGGGGTGGAGCCGCAGCGCGAGGACCTCGCGCTTGTCGATGCCGAGACCCTCGAGCGCGCCGCGGGAGACTCGCCTCGCGACGTGATGGGAGTGCCTGAGTCCTCGACTCCCGAGCATGCCGCTGTCGTAGCGCCCGTCAGCGTGGTGCGAGACGCCGACGGAACGAGCAGCGAGGGCGCCGATGGCCGGGTGCCAGAGCCCGTGTCCACGCCGCAGATGGACTCCACGGCATCGCCCGTTGAGTTGCGTCAAGGAGAGCCCAATGCCGCGGGACATGCGGGCGACACGGCCGCGTCCATCGCGCTGTTCGAAGTGGAACTCGTGTCCGCCGAGCCGACGGGAGACACGGCGGCCCCCATCGGGTTGCTCGAACTAGACGCAGAGCAGGGGAGCGCGAAGGGGGCGCCCCAAGTGGTGCACGCTCCGGAGCCCCAAGCGCCCGTGAGTGCACCAGACGTTCGGGTAACAGGGGATGTGGCACCTGCCCGGATGGAGAAGTCCTCGGACGAAGGGCCTGCGCGAGGCACGGAACCCAAGCCCGCCACACCGGCAACCGAATCCAGTTCCTCCCTCGCCGTGAACGAGACGGAGTCCGCGACCGAAGCGCAGTTGGCACCGCATACGGATCCGAAGTCGGCTCAAGATCCTGAGTCCAAGGCCACGGCTCACGATGCTTCGCTGCCAACGGCCGCACGACAGAACGAAGCGCGCGAAGTCTCCGCAGCGCAGGTCCCCGCTCACTCTGCGAGCGAGCCCGGTCCGCGCCTGACGGAGCCCGAGAGCGAAGCAGGCTCGAGCTCACTCCAGTCCCAGCCGGCACGCGCCGGCACGCTCACAGAAGCGTCGCCCATGCCCATGCCCATCGCGGCCGTTCAGGATGACGCTGCTGGTCCATCCGCTCCCGCGTGGGGGCTGGAGTCCGCTCCCTCCGAGCCGGCCCCAATCCCCGAGCGGCGCATTCGAGTCCCCATCGAACTCGATGATCTCGGCCCGGCTTCGGATGAGCCGATGCAACTCGCTTCGACGTGGGAGTTCGTCGGCTGGCAGGGACATGGGGAGCCGGCGAAGGAGTCTTCGGAGCCAGCGTGGAAGGGGCGCGCGGTGGAGCTCGACGCACCCGCTTCGGCCGCGCCCGAGGGTGACAACGTGGCCCTGGCCTCGGCGTGGGACTTCATGCAGCCGTGGCAGCCACCCGCCGATGGCAACGAAGCAGCGATGGCGTTGCTCGCGGCCGCGAGTGCGTCGCTGGAGACGCCCACGGAGGGGCCCGCCGTCAGCGCCGAGCAGCTCCTTGCGGTCCTGGAGCGCGTGGGCACGCAGGGCCTCGTGGGCAAGCTGCTCCTGGCCTACAGCGCGGGGCGCTTCCGTCGTGCGTTCCTGTTGGGAGAGAGCTTCGGCCTCGCGCGAGTTGGCCGAGCCTGGGGCGCTGGCAGCGAGAGCCCGCAGGTCGCGGCCCTGTCCGTCGACCTGGAGTCGCCATCCCTCTTCGCCTCCGCGCTGTCGAGCGGGGCGCCTCGCGTGTTCAGCGCGCCGGACTGCCCTCAGGACGAGACCATCTTCGCGGCCCTGTGCGAGCCCGCGTCCCATCTCCTGGTCGCGCCCCTGCGCGTGCGCGGTCGTCCCGTCGCGTTCTTCGTGGCCGAGCACGGCCCTGCGCCCGTGGATCCGGAGCTGGTCGCGGAGGTCACCCGGATCGCGGAGAAGGTCACCGAGACGTATGGGCGTCTCCAGCAGCACGAGCGAGCGGGCTGAGCCCCTGACATGAACAGGGCCCCGGTGGATCAAGCCACCGGAGCCCCGTCGCGTCACGCCGAGCCGCGTGGGCTCAGCTGCACCCGCTCGTGGTGCCGCAGTTCGCGCATTTGTAGCAGGCACCACTGCGCACCATGATCGCGCCGCACGTGTGGCACGGAGGCGCGTCCGCCTGATTCCGCCACGTGCTGCGCGAGGGCTGCACGGGGAGCTGGATTGTCGCGGGCTGTGCCTGCGCGACAGGCACCGTCGAGCCCTGCGTGAGGACGGGCAACACCTCGACCTCGTCCTGACCCTGCTCCGCAGGCATGAACTTCAGCGCGAGCCACCGGAAGATGTAGTCGGTGATGGACTTCGCGATGGGGATGTCGCGGTTGCCGGTGAAGCCGCTCGGCTCGAAGCGCGTGTGGATGAACTTGTCCACGAGCACGCGCAGCGGGACGCCGTACTGGAGCGCCAGCGACACGCTGGTGGCGAAGCTGTCCATCAGCCCGCTCACCACCGAGCCCTCCTTGGCCATCACGACGAACAGCTCGCCGGCCGTGCCGTCCTCGTACATGCCGACCGTGAGGTAGCCCTCATGGCCGCCGATGGAGAACTTGTGCGTGATGGACTGGCGCTCGTCCGGCAGGCGACGGCGCTGCGCGTGGGGCTCGGGCGTGACGGCGGGCGCCACCTCGGGGGCAGCGGCAGGCTGCGGCGCCGAGGCCTGCGCGGAGGTGTTGAGCGGCTGGGTCCGCTTGCAGCCGTCGCGATACACCGCGATGGCCTTGAGGCCGCGCTTCCACGCCTCCAGGTACGCCTTCTCGATGTCCTCCACCGAGGCGTCCGTGGGCATGTTGACCGTCTTCGAGATGGCGCCAGAGAGGAACGGCTGGCACGCCTCCATCATCTGGATGTGCCCCATCCACGCGATGCTGCGCTGTCCCTTGGCGGGCTTGAAGGCGCAGTCGAACACGGGCAGGTGCTCGGTCTTGAGGAAGGGCGCGCCCTCGATGGTGTCGTGGCGATCCAGGTACGCGACGATGTCGTGCGCCTGCGTCTGCGGATAGCCGAGCTTCTCCAGCGCGAACGGCACCGTCTGGTTGACGATCTTCAGCATCCCGCCGCCCACCAGCTTCTTGTACTTGATGAGCGCGATGTCCGGCTCGATGCCGGTGGTGTCGCAGTCCATCATGAAGCCAATGGTCCCCGTGGGCGCGAGCACCGTCACCTGGCTGTTGCGGAAGCCATGCTCGGTGCCGAGCGACAGCGCCTCGTCCCACGCGTGGCGCTGGGCCTCGAACAGCTCCGCGCCCACGCCCTCGGGCTGCACGGCGTAGGCGGCCTTGCGGTGCTTGCGGATGACGCCCAGCATGGGCTCGGCGTTCTTGGCGTAGCCGGCGAACGAACCCTGCTTGCCCGCGATGCGAGCGCTCATCGCGTAGGCCTCGCCGCACATGAGCGAGGTGATGGCCGCCGCGTAGTTGCGCCCCGTGGTGGAGTCATACGGCAGCCCGCTGGCCATCAGCAGCGCGCCCAGGTTGGCGTAGCCCAGGCCCAGGGGGCGGTAGTCGTGGCTGTTCCGCTCGATGCGGTCCGTGGGGTAGCGGCTGAAGCCGACGATGATCTCCTGCGCCAGCAGCACCACGTCCACCGCGTGCTTGAAGGCGGCGACATCGAAGCCACCCTCCAGCGTGCGGAAGTGCATCAGGTTGAGCGACGCCAGGTTGCAGGCCGAGTCATCCAGGAACATGTACTCGGAGCAGGGGTTGGACGCGTGGATGCGCGCCGTGCCCGCGCACGTGTGCCAGGCGTTCACCGTGGTGTCGAACTGGAGGCCCGGGTCGCCGCACAGGTGCGCGGCCTCGGAGATCTCCCGGAACAGGTCGCGGGCCCGATGGGTCTCCAGCGCGCGCCCGTCGCGCACCGCGCGCGTCGTCCACGGCGCGTCGTTGACCACGGCCTTCATGAAGTCGTCGGTGACGCGCACCGAGTTGTTCGAGTTCTGGAAGAACACCGACGCGTACGCCTCGCCGTTGAACGACGGGTCATACCCGGCCTCGATGAGCGCCCAGGCCTTCTTCTCCTCGGACGACTTGCACCGGATGAACTCGAGGATGTCGGGATGGTCCGCGTTGAGGATGACCATCTTCGCCGCGCGCCGCGTCTTGCCGCCGCTCTTGATGACGCCCGCGAACGCGTCGAAGCCCTTCATGAACGACACCGGGCCGGACGCGGTGCCACCGCCCGCGAGCAGCTCCTTGCTGCCGCGCAGCGAGGACAGGTTGCTGCCCGTGCCGCTGCCGTACTTGAAGAGCATGCCCTCGGTTCGCGCCAGCCCGAGGATGGACTCCATGGAGTCCTCCACGCTGTTGATGAAGCACGCGGAGCACTGCGGCTTCTCCTCCACGCCCACGTTGAACCAGACCGGCGAGTTGAACGCCGCCTTCTGGCGCAGCAGCAGGTGCGTCAGCTCGGCGTGGAACGCATCGCGGTCCGCGTCGCTTTTGAAGTAGCCGCCGTCCACGCCCCAGTGGGTGAGGGTGTCCACCACGCGCGCCACCAGCTTGCGCACGCTCGACTCCCGCTCGGGCGTGCCCGGCGTCCCACGGAAGTACTTCGACGCCACCACGTTCGTCGCCAGCATCGACCAGGGGCGCGGGACCTCGATGTCCTTCTGCTCGAAGACGACCTTGCCGTCCTCGCCGGTGATGTTCGCGCTGCGGTACTCCCACGCCAGCTCATCGGCCGGATCCACGCCGGGCGTCGTGAAGAAACGCTCCACGGTCAGCCCCGTCGTCGCGCTGCCCTCCGCCTTGCCCTTCGTCCTACGCCGCTCCGACCCATTCAACGCGGGATTCGCGCTCAGCTCCGTCTCCATGTCGCCGGCCTCCAATGTCCACTCAGAGTGCTGATGCAAAATTTGCAAAACGCTAATGTCGCGAGATTCCGAGGGTTCTCTCGGGGGTTCGCGAAAGGATTCGCAGGGCCCGTGTGGCGCCCGCGTCACGCACCCAGGCCGCCTGCCTGGAAGGGCTCGAACTCCAGAGGGAGGTGCCCGCTCCGAGACTGCCTGCGTGGCCGTGTCCGAAGGGCCCAGCACCCCCGTCCAGTCCCAGGTCTCCACAATATATAGTGCTGGGCATTTGCCTACCCACTTGGTGGAGGGTTTTTTGGACCGGCAAGGAACCGTGCTGGGGCGGCTGACCGTGAGGCGTGCGGACGGGCAGGGGCGCCGATCTAGAGCGTGCCGGCCGCCGTGGCAATAGCGCCGTTCACCATCGTGTTGACACGGTGGCGTTGCATGTAGCGTCACGCTCGCGCAACCGGTCGTGATCACTCGCGGACGTTTGCTGGATGTCTGGGTAGGCCCTGAAAAGACGAAGGCGGAGCGCTGATGCGTGCCGGGGTGGCACGCCAGCGCCCCGCCTGGGGGACCGCGAATTTTGCGTGGACTAGCGGCGCTTGCCCAGCAGCCGGACCAGCGCGAGGAACAGGTTCACGAAGTCCAGGTAGAGCATCAGCGCGCCGACGATGCTGAGCGTCGCGGCGCTGCTGAAGCCGCTGCTCGCGTGGTACTGGCGCAGCTTCTGGTTGTCGTACGCCGTGAGGCCCGCGAAGACGAGGACCGTGGCGCAGGCGGTGACGAAGCCGAGCCCGTCACTGCTCAGGAACAGGTTGACCACGCCAGCCAGCACGATGCCGACGAGCCCGATGAACAGGAAGCTCTTCCACGCATTGAGGTCCTTCTTGGTGAAGGTGCCGTAGAGCGCCATCGCCGCGAAGACGCCCGCGGCCAGGAAGAACGCCTGCCCGATGGAGCCCATGGTGTAGACGAGGAAGATGACGGACAGCGTCGTCCCCGTGAGCGCCGAATAGGCCACGAACAGGGCGCCCGCCACCGGGCCAGACAGCCGAGGCGCCATGCCCGAGAGCACCAGCACCAGGCCCAGCTGCGCGATGATCAACCCGAAGCGCCACTGCAGGACGGTGGTGAGCCACGCCTCGTTCGCGACTGTCGCGAACGCGGTGGCACCCGTGATCATCAGGCCCACGAACATCCACGCGTACACGCGGGTCATGAACGCGCGCTGCGACTGCTGCATCAACAGCTCGTTCGCCGTCGGCGACTCGGCGGTCTGCCAGCCAGAAGTTTCCCAGGCCATGTGTGTTCTCTCTCTTCCGCACTTGAGGCGCTTCAAAGCGCCTTCCTGCACTTGAGGCGCTTCAAAGCGCCTTCCCGTACTTGAGACGCTTTAAATCGCCTTCCACGCGGTCAAAAGCTTGGACGCGACTTCGGTGGTGATGAGGGGAAGAACGCCACCCCCACCCACGATGTTGACGATTTCGGACATCGAGCCCCGGCAGACGCCTCCCCAGGCCGGCTGCTTCCCTAGTCCAACAGAGGCATAGGCCGAGTAGTCCACGAAGAATGACGTGGGCAGCACGCTGTTCTCGCCGCAGAGGAGGTGATCCTCGGGCGTGGTGTCGACGATTTCCTGCACCACGTAGCCGCCGCCGGCGGGATCCGTGGCGGCGCGCTCGCACAGCTCCGCCCACGTGAGCGAGGACCCATACGCGGCCTTCACGCGCTCCTCGTAGGGCACCGTGCCCACCGAGCGCCCCAGGAACACGGCCTTGCCGCCGTAGTCCCACGAGCGCTTGAGCACGAAGCGGCTGGGGTCCGCGATGACCGTGGCCACCACGTCCGAGACGCGCGAGCCATCCGGCGCGGTGCCCGGCATGTGCCGGAACGGCCGCGTCCAGGGCACGGACGCGGCAATCGCCTCCAGCTCCTCGGGCGTGAGCTTCGCGCGCTCGGCGAGCGCGGGCTCCGTCAGCGCCTGGGAGAGCAGGGCGAACGTCGTCTTCACCTCGACCTGCGAGGCGGGGGGATTCAGGAAGACCGCCTTCTTGCCCGGCACCACGCCCAGGAAGTCCTGGACCCAGGGCGACGGCGTCTCTTCCAAGCGGCGAACGAAGAGGTGTCGGTACACCAGGTCGTAGCGCTTGCCCTTCACGATGAACGCGTCGTCACCGGACACCTCGTCCGGATGCACCACGTCCGCGTCGGCGCCGTACTCGCGGAAGCGCTCGCACAGCCACCGCAGCTCGGACACCTGCGCATCATTGCGGCGGCAGAGGAGGGCCACCGTCTCGGGCATCTTCCCGGCGCGCTCCGCGGCGTAACCCTCCAGCAGCGCCCGGTAGAGCGCCAGGGGATTGCTGCCATTGAGCGCGAGCAGCGCGCCCAGCCCCTTCTCGGGATAGCGGAAGTGACGGCCCACGACCTCGATGAAGGTCCGGGCCGCGATGTCCGAATAGCCCTGCATGGCCGGGATGGTGGCGTTGACCTCCAGCGCCCACGGCTTCCCACCCGAGACGAAGTAGTCCACGCGGGTGGTGGCCAGGCGGGTGGCCTGCCTCCAGGTGCGCTCCGCCAGCGAGCGCTCCAGGGGCGAGAGCGCGCCCAGCAACAGCTCGGCGTCCGGCCCATCGAGCACGGCGCGGGTCATCTTGACCGTGGCCGAGGCGAGGTGCGCCGAGAGTCCCGCGCGACGACGGATCTCCGCCGCGTCGAGGATCACCGGCGTGGCGGTGACGGGGATGGGCCGGGTGCTGCCGTCCGGCTTGGTCACGGCGAGCCCGCGCTGATAGGCCACGCGCGCCAGCTCGGGCCCGAAGTGCTGCGCCTGTCTCCGAAGTACGTCCAGTAGCTCTTGCACGGCGCGGACCCTACGTCCAAGGGGCAGGGGTGGTCCACCCACCAACGCATGGGCGGGGCCACTCTTCCCGGTAGGGCAGTGGCTCCTGCCATCCGACACGCGCCCGCCCGCGCAGGGAGCGGGCGGGGGCGGGCGTCACGCCGTTCACGTGCGAGGGCGCGCCATCGACCGTGGAGGTCGTCGTGTCGGGAGTGGACACGGGGTCCAAGCTTGCGCGCAAGCGTAGACTGGCTTACAAACGCAACTCATTTTCAGTTGAAACTGCGTTGACGTGAGCATGCTCCGCCGCCATCCCCATCCGAGACACCGAGCCGAGCGCCCAGGAATGCTGGCGCTGGTGCTCGTGTGCGCGATGGCCTACGCGGGAAGCGTATTGCACTTCGCGCTCGTCCAGCACGTCACCTGCTTGGAGCACGGCGAGGTGATCCACCTGGACGAGGTGGCCCGAGACGGACGCCAGAAGGCGCTGGAAGCGGCGTTCGATGACGTCCGCCTCGCCCAATCGAAACGGGCGATGGGGGTGGGGCACGGCGCAGAGGCGCACTGCCACCACGCCTTCTTCCGCCGAGAGGCGCCCGCTCCGGCGCCGGGCATCTTGCAGTCGCAGGTGTTGTCCTCCCGAGCCAGTCCCGCGCTCGCCGTGTTCCGCTTCCACGCGGAGCCCGTGGAGCGGTTGCGGCTCGCCCCCAAGTCCTCACCTCCGCGCGTCTGAGTCCACGTCCGGTGCGCGTGTCCGTGCGCGAGGGCCCTCGTGTGCCCCGTGGCAGGCGCGCGCCATCCAGGCTCGACCGCTAGGACTCGTGCGCGCGATGAGCGTGCCCGCGTCCTGAGGTGTCGCGCCGTCGGATGCGCTGCTGAGCGGACCGTGCTCGGCGGATGCCGGCCTCGCGTGGGCTCCCTTCGGTCTCACCGCAGTGCTGCGCGCGCGCCGTGACTCGTCTCCTTGGGGACGAGGTGCGGCGTCGTGCGCCCCATTCACGTCGCATCACACTGGAGTCGCACCATGAAGAAGTCCCTGCCCGCAGTCCTGCTGTTCACCTCGCTGCTCGCCGCGTGTGGCGATGATCCGGCCACTTCGTCCTCTGTCGATGAGGAGGGGTGTGAGCACTTGCAGAAAGGGCCCGGCGTCAGCATCACCGCCGTGCGCGAGGGCGCGGGGCCCGCGGTGAGCAACGACCACAAGCGCTACGACATCGCGCTGCAGGACGCAACGGGCGGAAAGGGGGGCGCTGTCTCGTTCGCGGTGACCGCGGCCGAGGACTACGTCTTCTTCACGAGCGCCGACGTGCCCGTGACGGTGACCACGTCGGCAGGACAGGTCGTCGAGGTGGAAGAGCACGCGACGAGTTCTGCGTCGTGCACGGACATCCGAGGCCGCCACGTCGTGCCGCTCGGCGTGGGCACGCACACGCTGACCTTCGGCCCGACGCCGGTGAATCAGGTCTCGCTCGTCATCGAGGAATCGGGCGAGCACGGGCATGCGCACTGAGCCATGGCCAGAGCCGCGCGCATTCTCCCCGATGACGTACGCCGCGACGGGGCACGGCAAGTCCATGGCTGCCCAGTCGGAGTCGGACGACGACGCAAGACGGCCATGGAACTGCTGAGCCCCCGAGGAGACGGATCCACGCGCGGACGAGCCGTGCGCGGAACGTTTGCAAGGCTCCTCACGAGTGCTCCGAAGAGGCTTCGAGCCGACGCGCGAGGCCCCCGTCGTCGCGCCATGAAGTGAAGCAACGGAAGCGTGGGGGATGGTCCATCGCGGCGTGACACACGTGGCGACACAACGTGCTGCACGTCGCGCGGAACAAGGGAGGTGCCAGCGTGGGCGCGGTGACGCAGGCCGCGCGCGCTGGCACCGGAGTTCGGAGTGAACGCGGTGTCGCTCCGATGACCGGAGCAAGAGGAGGACTTCACGCGGGCACCTCCCTTGTTCCACGTGTGCCCAAGCAGATGGCGAGCGGCCAGCGACAGGTGCCATGGGTGACTGGGCGAACACGAACCCGTGCCGTCGCCCGTTCGAGAACCGCTGTCCTGCCGATGACGGAGACGAGGGTGTCCCCGCGTGGCGCTTGACGCGCGCGAGGCATTCGCATTTCTAGGCGTCCGGTTCCCAGGAGACGCCATGCCTTCGTTTCGCCTGAAGCAGGACCAGACCGCGCTGCTCGTCGTGGACATCCAGGAGCGCCTGTGCGCGGTGATGGACCGGGACGACCTGGACCGGATGCTGGCCCGAACGAACGCGGCCATCGAAGGCGCGCGAGCGCTCGGTCTGCCGGTGCTCGTCACGGAGCAGTACCCCAAGGGGCTCGGGCCGACGCACTCGCTGCTGCGCATGCGGTTGGGGGACGTGAAGCCGGTGGAGAAGCTGGAGTTCAGCGCCGCCGTGCCCGAGGTGCTCTCCGCGTTGGGGCCGCGCCGTCAGGTGCTGGTGGTGGGCATGGAGACGCACATCTGCATCTTCCAGACGATTCGCGACCTCGCGGAGCAAGGCTTCGAGCCCTACCTCCTCGCGGACGCCGTCCTCTCTCGCACGGCGGAGGATCGGCGCGTGGGGCTGGAGCTGTCGCGGGACGCGGGGGCGCGGATCCTCACGGTGGAGGCCGCGCTCTTCGACTTGCTCGGGCGCGCGGGCACGCCCGAGTTCAAGAAGATCTCCGCCGCGGTCCGCTGAACTCGCGGTTCAGCTCGGCTTGCTCACCGCGTTGCGCACCAGTCGAACCGCCATCGCGAGCCCCACGAGCACGGCCGACACGACTGTCTGCGAGCCGCCTACCGGAAAGTCGTTGAAGTAGGCGAACAGATAGCCACCCACGCCCGCGATGCCCCCGGCGAGGGTGGCCGCGAGGAACGTCCAGGGCAGGCGCAGGTCCAACACCAGCGCGGCGATGGCGGACACGGTGGAGAACGCGAACACGGGCAGCGAGCCCAGTGCCCGCGTGGACACGCCCACCATGACGCCGATGGACACCATGAGCACGGTGTCCAGCACGCGAACGGGAAGCCCCTGAACGCTGGCGCCGACTCGGTCGAAGCTCGCGAAGGTGAGCCCTCGGTACCACCACAGGTGGATGAACAGCACGAGGCCGCCGACAATGGCCACCGTCGCCAACTGCTCGGGCGTCACGAGCACCGCGGTTCCGAACAAGATGCCCTGGATGTCATGGGCCTCCTGCGAGATGCGGTCGCCCACGAGGATGGCCGCTCCGCCTGTCAGCGCATAGGCCATGCCCAGCAAGCTCTCGCGAGAGAGCCGCAGTCGAGCGGGCTCGACCATGAGCAGCAGCGTGGCGGCCACGGCCAGCAAGGTGGCGCCCACGACGGGCTCCACATGCTGACCCAGGTGGATCTCCGCATAGAAGGCCAGCGCCACGCCCAGGCCCGCGGAGTTCGTCACGGCCGCGCTGACGAACACCATGCGCCGCAGCACCACGTAGACGCTGAGGAAGCCGAGCACGCAGCCTGCGATGAGCGCGCACAGGATGGGATCTCGGAACAGCTCCCAGCCCGCGCGGAACTGCTCCCACTTGGAAGGGTCAACCAGCGTCTGTTCCACGGTGTGGTCCCGGAGGTGCGCGTTGGCAGTAGTCGTCGCCGTACTGGCGGCGGAATGCGGGGTGACAGAAGACGGTGCGCGCATCGCCCATCACGATGGCGGACGTCTCTCGGTCGACGAAGAGGAGGACATCGGCGTGCTCGGCGGCCACGATGAGGTCGTGACTCACCACGACGACGCCCAGCCCACGCTCGCGCGACAGTGCGCACAGGCGCTGCATCGTCTCGCGCTCGGCCACTGCGTCCATGGCGGCCGTGGGCTCATCGAGCAGCACGAGGTCGGCCTCTGTGGCGATGACGCGCGCGAGGAGGGCGCGTTGTTTCTGCCCCTCGGACAGCTCGCGATAGGGACGGTGGGCGATGGCGCGAGCTCCCGCCGTATCGATGGCCGTGTCCACCGCATGGCGGTCCGAGCGCGCGGCGAAGGGGCGCAGGAAGTTCCATCCCGACAGCCGGCCCCAGGCCGTCAGCTCGCGCGTGCGCACGGGCAGCAGCGCGTCGATGGCGGACGTCTGCGGCACATAGGCACTGCGCACATGCGGCCCCGCCCGATCGACGGAGCCGGACACGGGCTCAATCAAGCCCAGCAGGGTCTTGAACCACGTGCTCTTGCCGGAGCCATTGCGTCCGATGACGGCCACGAACTGCCCGCGTCGCACCGTCAGGTCGATGGGCGGCAACATCGCCTTGCCGCCATATCCGATGACGAGCTTCTCGCAGGTGAGGAGCGGCTCGCCCAGCGCCTTCTCGGCGGGGAGGTGTGAGGCCCCCGCGCTCGACGTCTCCGGCTCACCGGCCTTCACGCTTCACCTCCGAGGTAGGGCCCAGCCGGGCCACGTTCGCGAGCAGCGCCAGTCGCACGGCCTCGTTCGCGGGCGTGTCGAGATCCAGCACGCCATCCGCAGCGGGCACGACCGCGGACCAGTCCACCGCATCGAACAACGCGGGCGTCACCTCCAGTTGGAGTCCGAGCAGAACGCGCGGCTTGTTCTCTCGATCCGAAGGGACATCCAGGGCGTTGTTCAGCACGGCCACGGGCTCGCCTTCGTCTCCATCGGGAGCGGTGAGCTGGGTGAGTCGGAAGACGCGCTCGCCCTGGACTCGGGGCGTGGCGCGAGTGTCGCGCACGGTGCCGGTGAGGCGCAGCGCGGTGACGCTCCACCGCCCCTTCGTCACGGTGGTCTGCGGAAGCTCGCATCCGGGCTGACACGTGAGCGCGCGAGCCTCGGGCGCGAGCAGGTCGAGTTCCGCTTCGACCGGCAGGCTCGCCACGGTGCGCGTGCTGACGCCACCGCCGCTCAGCTCGGCCGCGACTTCGTCATAGGGGATGAGGGCACCGTCATCCCGGTGGCAGTGGCCACCGTGGCACAGCGTGTAGCCCTCGGGCGGGTTCGCGGGATCGAACGAGGCGGTGCCCGAGCTGCTGCCCGAACTCGCGAGCAGATCGATGTCACCCAACGTCACCGTGGCGTGGGTCAGCCTCACCTGAAAATCCGAGGCGAGCCGCGCATAGCCCTGACCCGCGTCGCGGTCGGCAGGGGTGACGTAGCCCGCGCGAACGGAGGGCTCCAGAACCGCGAAGCCCTCGCCGTCTCCGAGCGCGCATCCCGACAGGAGGAGGAGGGGAAGGAGTCGTGTGGCACGCATGGCGTCAGTTGCCCTTCCCGGCGAGGCCCTGTTCGAGCTTCGTCACGAAGTCCTCCATGTGCTGGAGGTACGTCTGCCCTCCGCGGAAGTCGGTGCCACCGGGAATCACGACGAGCGGCGCGGGAATCTTGGAGGCGACGAGGCGCGCGGTGCCGTCGGGGTAGTACTCCTCGCGCAGCACCAGGCGCGCCTTCTTGGTCTTGCCCACGGTGAGCACCTGGGCCACGTGCGACGGGTTGGGCGGGATGCCGGGCTTGGGCTCGAGGAACTCGATGGTGTCGAACCCGAGCCAGTCCTGCAGGTACGCCGTCGTCTTGTGGTACGCGATGACGGGGGCGCCGCGCAGGCCCGCGAGTCGCTTCTCCCAGCCCGTGCGCGCCGCCTCCAACTCACGGCTGAACTTCTCCAGGTTGGCCTTGTAGGTCGCGGCGTTCGCGGCATCGAGCTGCTCCATGCGCGCCTCGATGCCCTTCGCCACCGCGAGCGCCGCGCGCGGGTCATAGGTGAAGTGCGGATTGCCGCCGGGGTGCACATCGCCCTGGCTGCGGTCCACCTTTACGGTGGGCGCCTCCAGGACGCGGACGAACTGGGACGCGTCCAGGTGGCCGGGGTTGCCCGTCTGGATCTTCTTGTTGCGAGCGCCGATCTGCAGCGTGGGCAACCAACCGATCTCCAGATCCAGACCGTCGGCGATGAGCAGGTCCGCGCGGTTGAGGGCCAGCGCGAGGTTGGGCTTGGCGTCCACGAAGTGGGGATCCTGCGTGGGGAGGGCCAGGGACTGGACCTCCACCTTGTCTCCGCCCACCGCCTTCGCCAGCGCGGCGAGGTCAGGAAGGGTGGCGACGACCTTGAGTTCCGCCAGCGCGGGCGCGGCGAAGAGGGACACGACAGCGGCACACAGGGCCGCGAGCTGAGAGATGAATCGCATGTCAGGGGCTCCTGGATGGGTCAGAAGGCATGGGCGCCGTGGGCACCCGTCACGACTTCAAGCGCGAGAAAGGCCGAGTAGTCTGGCGTGTCGCGCCAGCCCACCCGGTCCGTGGCGGCCTGCAGGCGCAGGCGCGAGAACTCGGTGGGCCAGTACGTCACCTGCGCGGAGATGCGCTGGCGGTTGGTAGTCCACTCGGGATCGAGCGGATCCTCCGCGACGAGCCCCGCGCGATTGTGCGCGGGCGTCCCGAACTCGTAGCGCACGCCCGTGCCCCACCGCTTGGCGAAGCGCCACACCGTCTGCGCGTAGCCGCCCCAGTCCGTGAGCAGGTCGTCCGGAACCTGGCGCCGGCGGTAGAGGACCTCCGCTTGGAACACGAGCTGCTGGGAACTCTCGGCGCGGATGGGGCGGAACTTCAGATACACGTCCGTCCCGTAGATGCTGGTGTGGTTGCGGTACCCGGTGGGATTCGGCCCCGTGGCGGCGGACAGGCCCCAGAGCAGGGACAGGTCATCGCTCAGCGGGAAGAACTGTTTGAGGGCGCCCGTGTACTGAAGATCCCAGGGCGAGAGCACCCGCTCGTTCGCCGCGCCGAAGAAGCTGCGCGCGGTGCCTTCGCCCTTCGCGTCGGTGGTGCTGCCGACGACCTCGACGTACCAGGGCAGCGGGGTGAGCCAGGAGGCTTCCACGCCCAGCCCTCGGTTGCCCTCGCCGCCAAAGTCCCGGCTGATGACGAACGGCTGGTCCACGAAGTCCCACGTGTGGGGATGCGTGGAGTTGATGCGGCCGAAGCGGGTGAGGAACTGTCCGGCGCGAAGCTGAAGGTTGGCCGGAAGGTCCAGGGTGGTGACGTAGGCCTCTTCAATCTCCACGCCGAACTGGCTGAAGACGAGGTTGCTGTCGAAGCGGAAGTACGGATCCACCACCGAGCCGATGGACAGCTCCAGTTGCTGGAGGTTGAACCCGTTGGAGGTGGGGTCGTGCCCGCCGCCTTGCAAGGGCTCCTTGGAGGAAAAGCCCGCCGCAGCGATGTCGAGGATGAAGCTCAGGTCCAGGAGGTTGTTGCCGCCACTCAGCGCAGACGGAAGCTTCAGGGGCGTTATCCCCGAGTCATCCGTCGCGGTGGGTGAGGCAGGTGAGGCCCCCGAGCTTGCCGGTGGCTTGCCGGAGCTGTCCTTGCCCACGGCGGATTCAATCTCCGCCATGTCCTCGGGACTCAGGGTGGGGGCCTCGGTGCTCGATTCAGGAGGCGGGGAGTTGTCGGAGGGAGGGGAAGACTGCGGCTGCTGGGCGCGCGCGGCCGAGCCACACAGGCCCAGGGCGAGCGCAATGCCCATGAGAACGCCAGGAACCTGGCGCGACGGAAATGACACGAGATGCTCCTCGAAACCGGACGCCCGCGAACTGCCCAGGGCGGACGTCGACGCAAAAGACCTGCAATGGCCAACGAAGCGCTACGCGGACAGCGAGCGCACGGGCGGCGAGGCCTTCGGAGCGGTGTCGAGGACAGCGAGGGGGGTGAACGGAGTCGGCGGAGCAGTGGCCGGCGGGCTCACCGTCCAGCATGTCTGCGGGCGGACACCCGAGTCAGCGTGCAGGGCCTGCAACTGCGGGGCGCCCGTGAGGATGGGGCACGTCTCGTGGGTGGGACGCGTCGAGTCCGCCACCGCGGCGGGAACACTCGAGAGCGTGGGCGCGCTCGCCGCGAGGCGCGCCATCCCCATGCTCGTGCCGCGCGCGCTCTCCTCGAAAGCCTGATGCTCGGGGCAGAAGCGGTGTGCATGCTCCTGGACATGCAGCACCATGCCCAACGGCTGGACAGCCCAGAACGCGACGAGCAACGTCGCGACGATGCGGGCAAGGCTGTGGGAGCGCGTGGGCATCAGGGCAGGAGAGGGATCTTGCTTGCTCTACTGACGGGGTTCAAGGGTGTCAAGGCGAGGCGGCTCGGCCAGCGGGCCGAATCCACGGATGCGGCGCTGCGTTCTCGGCGCGCTGGAAATGGGGCAGGGCGCGGTGCGTTGAGAGCGTGACTCCTCATGAACGGACAAGCGGGCGGGCAGTTCATTCCAGTGGCGCGACTCTCGGACCTGGATGCGCGAGGCCGCGCGGTGGTGCGCGTGGGTGACGCATTTGTTGCGCTCGTGCGGGTGGGCGAGCAGGTGTTCGCGCTCGCGGACACCTGTCCTCACCGAGGGGGCCCGCTGTCCCAGGGGGACGTCGCGGGGCACCTGCTTCATTGCCCGCTGCATGCCTGGCCGTTCGACCTGCGGACGGGGGTCTGCCCCGAGCGCTCAGGCGTTCGTGTTCGCATCTATGAAGTGGCGATGCGAGGCGACGAGATCCTCGTGGACGCTTCGGGTAGCTTCCCCGCCGTCTGAACGCTGGCCAACGCCAGGGAGTCGCCACCCCGTGCCTTCGTCCCGAGTCCGTCGTCGTCCCGCCCCCTCGTCGCGCGCGTCCGCTGGAGCCGCGAGGCCCGATCCGACCGCGATGGCCGCGGCGGTGGGGCAGTTCCTGCGTGCCGCGGGGCTCCCGCTGGAGGACGCCAATCTGGTGGACACCCCGGAGCGTGTGGCCGAGGCCTGGGTGCACGAGTTCCTGGACGGCTATCTCCAGACGCCTGAGTCCGCCCTGGGCGAGACCTTCCCCGCGCCGCCGGATTCCTCCGGGGAGATGGTCGTGGTGACGGACCTGCGCTTCCATTCCATGTGCCCGCATCACCTGCTGCCCTTCACGGGGCGCGCGCACGTGGCCTATGTGCCGGGCTCGCGTGTGGTGGGCTTCGGTCGTCTCTCCGCGTTGGTGGACTGCTTCGCCCACCGGCTCATCCTCCAAGAGGATCTCGCTCGCCACGTGGCCGGTTCGCTGGCCCGCGTGCTCGGAAGTCCCGCCACCGCCTGCATCATCGAGGCGGAGCAGTCCTGCCTGCGCCTGCGTGGCGATCACCAGCGGGACGCCACCACGCATGCGGAGGCCTATGAAGGACGCCTTCGGCGCGATGGACCGCTGCGGCGTGAGTTGTGGGCTCGACTGGGAGCGCGGCGATGACGGAGCGCGCGCACTTCACTCGCGTGGAGCCTGCGCGCGTGGCGAGGCTCCTGGAGGACCTCGCGCGGGTGCTCGCGCCCGGGCAGGTGCGCCAGGATGTGGAGACGCTCGCGGCTTATGGCCGTGACGAGTCGGACAGCGGGGAGTTCCTCCCGGACGCCGTCGTCTTTCCGGAGGACACCGCGCAGGTCTCCGCTGTGTTCAAGCAGTGCCAGGCGCACGGCGTGCCCTTCACTCCGTGCGGCGCGCGCAGTGGCAAGAGCGGGGGCTCGCTGCCCCTGCGAGGTGGGCTGGCCGTCAGCTTGGAGCGGATGAACCGCATCCGCGCCATCTCGGTGGAGGACCTGACCGCGGTGGTCGAGCCCGGGGTCATCACCGGGGACCTGATGCGCGCGGTGGAGGAGCGAGGCCTCTTCTATCCACCGGATCCCAACTCGTGGGAGTTCTGCACGATGGGGGGCAACGTCGCGGAGAACGCAGGCGGCCCTCGCGCGCTCAAGTACGGCGTCACGCGCGACTACATCATCGGACTCACCTGGGTTACGCCGGAGGGCGAGGTCCTTCAGGTGGGGCGCCGCACCATCAAGGGCGTGGCGGGATATGACCTCGTGGGCCTCTTCGTGGGCTCGGAGGGCACGCTCGGCGTCGCCACCGAGATCATCCTCCAGCTCATCCCGCTGCCCCGGCGGGTGATGACGGCGCTCATCGTCTTCCCCTCGGTGCTGAGTGCCGCGCGCGCCGTGTCCGCGGTGCTGGCTGCCGGCATCCTGCCCCGCTGCCTGGAACTCATCGATGATGTGGCCATCGCCGCCATCGTCCACCGCGGGAGCTTCGCGTTTCCTCCGGGCGCGGGCGCCGCGCTCATCGTCGAGGTGGACGGCAACTCGCAGGAGGGCGTCCTCGCCGAGCTGTCCCATTTGGGGGACATCTGCGATCGCCAGGGGGCCACACAGTCACTCGTGGCCCAGGACGACTCGCAGCGAGAGAAGCTGTGGGCCGCGCGCCGGGTCATCTCTCCCGCCCTTCGAGCGCTCAAGCCCGCGAAGATCTCCGAGGACATCGTCGTCCCACGTTCGCGAATCCCGGAGATCATCGAGCGCCTGAAGGCCATGGGCGCCGAGCTGGGCCTCACTGTCGCCACCTACGGCCACGCGGGCGACGGCAACCTCCACGCGAACATCCTTTACGACGGCCCCGCTCAACGTTCGTTGGTGGAAGAAGCGTTGCGCCGCATGTTGTTGATGACGGTGGAGCTGGGTGGAACGATCACCGGCGAGCACGGTGTAGGCCACGCCAAGCGGGAATATCTGGCGCTGGAGCAGTCCGCGGCGTTGCTGGATCTGCAGCGACGGCTCAAGGCCTTCTTTGACCCATCAGGCCTGCTCAACCCGGAGAAAATGTTCCCCGCGCCCAAGCGTTCCTAGTCAGTGGGCCGGATCGCTCGAACCCCGTGTGTGCGTCGCGCTTCTCACGTTCCAAGTCCTGAGAAGGCGATGCGCATGATGGGCTTTTGACACGCTTAAGGGCGTGGAATGCCCCCTTGGCAGGAATGAGAAACCCTTTCCGTCGTTGCGCGTCCTAGATGCATGCGGACGCGTTTCGACGGGGGACGAGCGCTTCCGGCTGCATTTGAACGGAGGACGGGAAATCATGGCCAACTCGACGAAGTATGCGGCAGAGGGACTGTCGCAATACCTGCGTCACCTGGGGGGGCACCAGCAATTGACGCGCGAGCAGGAGTACGAGCTGGCGCGGCTGGCGCGGAAGGGTGACGAGAGCGCTCGGCAGACGCTCGCCAGTTCCAACCTGGCGTTCGTGGTCGCGGTCGCCAAGAAGTTCGCAAATCGCGGTGCACGCCTGGATGACCTCGTCCAGGAAGGCAACGTGGGCCTCATGAAGGCGATCGAACATTTCGATCCCAAAAAGAATGTGCGTTTTGCCACGTACGCGGTGTGGTGGATTCGGGCCTACATCACCCGCTACTTGAAGGACAACCGCAGCCAGGTGCGCGGCGGCGAAGCAGAGCGTGGCAGCATGGTGGACTTCTCGCTGGACGCCACCATCGACGAGGAAGGCGAGACGACCTTCCTGGATCGCATCGAGGACAACGGCCCCTCGCCTCAGGACACGTTCCTGTCGCGCGAGCAGGACACGGAGATCCAGGAGGCCCTCGCCAAGGTCCGCAAGCGCATCGGCGACCTGGGCTGGGACATCCTCACGGAGCGGCTTACTCAGGACAAGCCGCTCACGCTGGAAGAGCTGGGGCAGCGCTGGGGTGTGTCGCGCGAGCGCGTGCGCCAGGTCGAGCTGAAGACGAAGAACTTCCTGGAGCGCTACCTCTCCGCGTTCAACGAGAACGAGGAGCACACGGCCACGGCGGACGCCGCCTGAGGCCCCCAGGACGTCGTGCGTCCCCCATCCGGGCGGGACTGGCAGGGGAGCTGGCCCTGCTGGTTCCGCCCGTGTCGTTGCGGGGAAGCAGGGGACGCTCCGGGTTGCTGGTGGGCGAGCGTGCGTGGTAACACGACGGTCCATGCGCCTGAAATTGCTTGCCCTTTTGCTGCTCGCGGCCTTGCCAGCACAGGCTGCGGACTCCGAGCTCCTCGCGACCCTGGATGCCCTCTACGCCAAGCGCGGTGATGCCGCGACGGTGAAGGAGCTGGAGGACGCGCTCAAGAAGGCAATGGAGGCGACTCCGGACGACTACGAGCTGGTGTGGCGCACGGCGCGCATCCGGCAGTGGGAAGCCGATGGCGCCATGGAGTCGAAGCTCAAGCGTGTGCTGGGGCGCCAGACGTGGGATCTCGGAGAGCGGGCCATGAAGCTCGCCCCGGACCGCGTGGAGGGGCACTACTACGCCGCCGCGGGCATCGGCGCCTACTCGCAGGCCGTCGGGGTCATGAAGGCCCTGGGCGAGGGCCTGGAGAGCAAGTTCAACGAGCGACTGGATGCGGCGCTCCGCATCGACCCCACGTTCGCCCGGGGCTCACCCTGGCTGGCGAAGGGCCGCTACCACTACGAGCTGCCGTGGCCCAAGCGAGACCTGGGGAAGTCCGCGGCGTTCTATGAGAAGGCGATCGCGAAGTTTCCGGAGATGCTCCGGGCGAACTACTACTTGGCTGAGACGTTGCTGAAGGACGGCAAGGCCAAGCAGGCGCGCGAAGCGATCCTGAAGGTGAAGCAAGGCAGCACCGCGTTCGACCCTCCCGAGGGCCAGCGCATCCAGGAATGGGCCAAGAAGGTCGAAGCCGACATCGAGGAGGAGCTCAAGTGAGGGCAGAGAGTCAGGTCGCAGCGGTGACTGCCGCTTCCGGGTCGCAGGAGCAGAACCTTGTTCAACTGCTCATCCAGCGCGCCCAGAATGCCTCCAAGGCGGGGCTCACCCACAAGGTGGATGGGCGTTGGCAGGATGTGACGTTCGGGCAGGTGTTGGACGAAGTGAAGATCGTGTCGGCGGGACTCGTCGCCCAGGGCATCAAGCCGGGCGATCGCGTGGCCATCTTCGCCAACACCAGCCTCAAGTGGATCGTCTGGGACCTGGCCATCAGCGCGGCGCAGGCCATCACCGTCCCCATCTATTCGTCCAACACGCCGGACGAGTGTCGCTACATCATCAACCACTCGGAGACGGTGCTCCTCTTCGTCGACTCCGACGAGAAGGACGCGAAGCAGGCCGGGCGCCTTTCGCGCATCCGCCAGCGGCTGTCCGAGTGTCCCTCGCTGCGTCACATCGTCGTGCAGGATGGCCAGGTGGCGGCCGGCGGCGTGGAGATGCAGCTCGCGGACCTGATGAAGCAGGGGCAGGCCGAGCACGAGGCCCATCCCACCGCGTTCGACGAGCGCGTGGCCAAGGTGGGCGCAGACGATACCAACTGCATCATCTACACCTCGGGCACCACGGGTGACCCCAAGGGCGTCATCCTCACCCACGGCACCTGGGCGTACCAGGCGCAGGCCACCCAGTCGATGGGACTGATGGTGCCCGGCGACTCGGTGATGCTCTTCCTCCCCCTGGCGCACGTGTTCGCGCAGGTGGCGAAGGCCGCGTGGCTGAGCATGGGCTACCGGCTCATCATCGCGGAGTCGGTGGACAAGCTGCTGTCCAACCTGGTGGAGACGCGGCCCACGGTGCTGCCGTCCGTGCCGCGCGTCTTCGAGAAGGTCTACAACAACGTGGTGGCCAACGCCGCCTCGGCGCCGGGCATGAAGGGCCGGCTGGCCCGCTGGGCCTTCGGCCTCTTCGATGAGTACGCCGACGCGCGCATGCAGGGGCGGGAGTACAACTCGCTCGGCTTCATGCTCGCCAAGCGCCTGGTGTTCTCCAAGGTGCGCGCCACCCTGGACGAGAAGCTGGGTGGCAACATGCGCGTCTTCATCTCCGGCGGCGCGCCGCTGTCGAACAAGATCGCCTACTTCTTCGATCTGCTCGGCTTCAAGGTGCTGGAGGGCTACGGCCTGACGGAGACCGCCGCGCCGTGCAACGCCAACCGGGCGGAGAAGGTGAAGATCGGCACGGTCGGTCCTCCCATCCCGGGGACCGAGGTGAAGATCGCTCCGGACGGTGAGATCCTGGTGCGTGGCCCCTGCGTCATGAAGGGCTACTACAAGAACCCGCAGGCCACCGCCGAGGCGCTGGAGCCGGACGGCTGGTACCACACGGGCGACATCGGTGAGCTGGACGCGGACAACTACCTGCGCATCACCGACCGCAAGAAGGACATCATCGTCACGGCGGGCGGCAAGAACGTGGCGCCGCAGAACATCGAGAACACGCTCAAGACGTTCCCGCTCATCAGCCAGGCCATGGTGTACGGCGACAAGCGGCCGTTCCTCGTGTCCCTCATCACCGTGGCGGAGGAGCCGGCGCGCAAGCTGCTCCAGGACAAGGGCCTGCCCGTGGGCTCCTACGCGGAGAACGCGCGCCGCCCGGAGATCAAGGTCGCGGTCGAGGAGATCATCAAGAAGGTGAACGCGGACTCGCCTCCGTACGCCACCATCAAGAAGATCGCCGTCATGGAGGCGGACTTCACCCAGGAGTCCGGTGAGCTGACGCCGACGATGAAGGTGAAGCGCAAGGTGTGCAGCCAGAAGTACAAGTCGACCATCGACGCCCTGTACGAGGGCGGCAAGTCCAACGACTAGCGTCGTGAACTCGGGAGGGCCCGGTTCCGTCCGGGCCTTCCCAGGTCGAGCGGCAGGACGGCAGCTCGCCTGAAAAGGCAACGCCCGCTCACTCCGGCAGCAGGGGCCGAAGGGGAGCGGGCGGCGGCTTCAGGGGGACGGGCCAGCGGCTCGCTGGCGGACCGCTCAACCCTGGTGGCTGTGAGACTTGGCCGCGACGTCCTTCTCGACGGACGAGGCGCTGGCCAGCGCGCCGGTCTTCTTCTCCTCGGGCGCATCCTGGTGCTCATCCCCGCTGAATCCGCGCTTGAAGTTGCGGATGGCGCTTCCCAGCGAGGCGCCGAGCTGCGGCAGACGCGAGCCCCCGAACAGCAGCAGCAGCGCCGCGAAAATCAGAATCAACTCAGGCAGCTTCAGTCCCATCGTACCGCTCCTCGCAGTTAAAACGGGCGGAGCATAGCCATGGGACGGTCCGTCCGCCAGCAACTCCAGTGGGGGTGTCACGCCTGGATGGTCGCTGGTGGACCAGGTTGAAGTGGCGCCTCTACAGGCAGCGTGAAGTAGAGCGTGCTGCCCTGTGCATCCGTCTCCACGCCGACGGTGCCACCGTGCGCTTCAATCTCCTGTCGGGCGAGGTGGACGCGGAGCGGATCCTCCAGCTTGCGCTCGCGGAACGCGCGCTCCTCGCGCAGGAAGATGGCGGCAGCATCCTGCTCGGGAAGCGCGACGCCGTCGCGCCGGACCGCCACGCGCACTCGGGAGCCCGCGGGCAGGGCGCTCACGCGGATGCGCTCTCCAGGTTGGGCATGCAGCAGGTGGTGGTGCACGTACGCCTCCACCGCGTGCTGGATGCGACCTGCGTCCATCTCGACCTCGGGCAGCGGCAGGGGGGCGTCCAGCCCCAGTGAGACGTGAGCCCCCTCGGTCGCCGGGCGAGCACGGGCCACGGCGGCCTCCAGCACGGGCAGCAGCGCCTGGTGCTCCCGCTCACACGCGAGCGAGCCGAGGTCCGCGCGGCTCGCGTCGAAGAAGTCCTGCGAGAAGGCGAGCGCCCGGTCCGCGTTGCGCAGGATGGTCTCCAGGCCGCGCTGCGCCTTGGGCTCGAGCGGCACGCGGCCATTGAGCAACAGCGCCGCATACGAGCGGATGTTCGCCAGCGAGCCTCGCAGGTCGTGCGACGCCATGCCCAGGTAGCGAACCTGGCGGTCCACCCGGTCCTCGTTCCACGGGGGCAGCACGGTCCACCCAAGCCAGGCCGCGTCGTCCTCCAGCCACTCCTCGCCCGCGAGCACCACGCGGCCCTCGCGCTCCCACAGGCGCGTGTTGCCGGGGCGCGGACGGAAGCCGGCGGCCTCCAGCAGCTGCGACAGCGAGCCCACGTCGGGCGGAAGCATCTCCAGCCCCAGGTGATCCAGCAGGGCGCGACCGAGCAGTCGGGGGGCTCCCCGCCGAGGCAGCAACACGAGCCCCGGGGCGTCCGAGCCGCCCTCCGCCGCCATGTCCTCGGCTCCCCTCACGCGCGCGACCTCCCGGGCTGCGAGTCAGCGGAAGGGTGGGCAGCGATTGTCGGTTTTGCAACGTGCGCCCGCTCGGCGTGGGCGCGCGTGATTTCTTGCGGCGGCCAGCGCGAGGATGATGGAAGCTTGGCACTGGCAGCGCATCGGGGAGACGGCTCTGAGCTCGCTCAATGGACAGCAACCTGGCTCGCCTGTGGTCCTCGTCGTGGACGATGACCCCGATATCCTCGAAGCCCTCTCGGAGATCCTGGAGGCCGAGGGCTTTGAGATTCGCCGCGCTCGCAACGGCAAGGAAGCCCTGGAGCGATTGGAGCCGGATCCACCGCGCCTCATCCTGCTCGACCTGATGATGCCGGTGATGGATGGCTGGGAGTTCGCGCATCGCATGCGGCAGAACCCGGACGTCGCATCCATTCCGCTCATCGTGCTCAGCGCGGATCGCAACGTGGGCAGCAAGGCCGCGGACATCGGGGCCGTGGGCCACCTCGCCAAGCCCTTCGAGCTGAACGACCTGTTGGAAATGGTTCGCAACTCCCTGACGCCCGCCGTCGCGAACACGGGGGCGTGATCAGCGCTGTCGAGCGGCTTGACCTCCTCGGGGTGCGCCATTACGGTCTGCGCGGTCTTGATTCACCAATCAACACCCAGTCCAAGGAGCGCGCCGTGACCTCGAAGGACATTCTCGAGACCGATATCCCCAACGTTCTCAAGCAGAAGCCGGAGCTTGCGAAGGACATCAACGCGGTCATCCACTTCACCATCTCCGGCGACGGCGGTGGCACCTGGACGCTGGACCTCACGAAGGCGGAGGGCTGGGTCACGTCGGGCGCCGAAGGCACCCCGAAGATGACCGTCAGCTGCAGCAACGACGACTTCGTGAAGATCCGCCAGAAGCAGCTCAACCCCCAGATGGCGGCCATGCAGGGCAAGCTGAAGTTCAAGCCCATGGACATGGGCCTCGCCATGAAGCTGGGAAAGCTGCTGGCCTGAGCAGGTCCCGCTTCCGCTTCAGCCCGCGTGGGAGCCCGCCCTTCGGAGCGTGACTCCCCGCTCGCGCGGCGCGCCTGTCTCCGCAGGGAGGGGCGCGCCGTCGCTGTTTCAAGCCTCAGGAGAATCCCCCGCATGTCGTCGTTGCCGCTCGCTGGTCTGCGTGTGCTGGACCTGTCGCGCCTGTTGCCTGGGCCCTATGCCACCTTGGTGCTCGCGGACCTGGGCGCGCTCGTGGACAAGGTCGAGGACCCCGAAGGCGGAGATGGCACGCGGCACATGCCGCCCCAGCGCGATGGCGAGGGCGCGCTCTTCTACGGCCTGCATCGCAACAAGCGCTCACTCACGCTCAACCTGAAGACGCCCGAAGGCCGCGGCGCGCTCCTGCGCCTGGTGGAGCACTACGACGTCCTGGTGGAGAGCTTCCGTCCCGGGGTGATGGAGAAGCTCGGGCTGGGCGAAGCCACGCTGCGCGCGCGCAACCCGCGGCTCATCGTCTGCTCCATCTCGGGGTACGGGCAGACGGGGCCGGATCGCCTCAAGGCCGGGCATGACTTGAACTACGTGGCGCGCGCGGGCCTGCTGGGCTACGGCGGCGCCGCGGATGGCGCGCCCGCGTTCCCCGGCGTGCAGATGGCGGACATCGGTGGCGGCAGCCTCTTCGCGCTGGTGGGCATCCTCGCGGCGCTGCATGAACGCGCGCGCACGGGCGTGGGGCGCTTCGTCGACGTGTCCATGGCGGACGGCGCGCTCGCCTTCCTGCACCTGCATCTGGCCGCGCGCCTGTTTGTCGGATCCGAGGGCGCGCCGCTCGCTCGCGGCCGCGAGCCGCTCAACGGGGGCTACCCCTGCTACGGCCTGTACCGCACCGCGGATGACCGCTGGCTCGCCGTGGGCGCGCTCGAGCCCAAGTTCTTCGCCGCGTTGCTCGCGCGCCTGGGTCGCCCTGAGCTGCTCGAGGACGCCTACGTGCCAGGTGAAGCCTCCGCGCGCGTGCGGGCCGAGCTGGAGCACCTCTTCGCCAGCCAACCGCTCGCGACCTGGCAGGAGCGACTGGCGGGCTCGGACTTCTGCGTGGAGCCCGTCGCCGAGGGCGATGACGTTCTCTCGGACGCTCAGTTGCGCTCACGCGGACTATTCGTGGAAGGCGAGGACTCTCGTCTCGGGCGGAAGGTGACGCACTTGCTGACGCCCCTGCGGATGGGCGATACGCCGCTGCGTCAGCCGCCCGCTTTGGGAGAGCACACGCGCACGATTCTGGGTGAGGCGGGTTTCACCGCCGAGGAAATCTCCCGCCTGGGTGCGTAACGCGCTGGGGTCGGTGCCCACTCCCCACCGCGGAACGTTGGAAGCACTGTTGACACTCGCGCTGCCGCATCTTCAACTTTCATTTTGTCTCTGTTGGGACACTTCTATCGGCCTGGGGAAGGAGAGCACCCTGCATGCCCGACATCCACGAGATGGAGACCTACATCCGCAGGAAGTTCGCGGAGCACGTGGGCCTACCGGAGTCGGACCTCTTTGGTGAGGACCTGACACTGGCGGCGCTCATCACGAGATCGGAGCGGATGACGAACAGCGTGGATTTGATGGAGGCCTTCGCGCGCACGTCGAACGGGCTGCGCAAGGACTTCGGTCTTCGCGTGCGCCTGCCGGCGCTGTCGCTGGACACGCCCATCTCCCGCGTCCTCGAGGTCTTCCTCCAGGAGGCGCAGGCTCAGCAGGGGAGGGCCGCATGACGACGGTTTCCCCTCGCGTGGCGCGTGAGTCCTCCGCGGAGGCCATCCTCGAGCAAGGTGGCTCGGGGCACGTAGAGCACGAGACGGGGGCCGGCGCGGCGAATCGGCCCGTCATCGTCGCGGACCTGTATCAAGCCATCACGCGCGAGAACCGCACGCTGGTGGACCTGACGTGGGAGCAACAGCGCCTGCACGAGTCGCGGCGCTGGAGCGCGATGGAGATGGTGGGCGCGGTCGACATCCAGCGGCTGAGCGAGTCGGATCGCAACCTCGTGTGGAACGCGGGGCGCGCCGAGCTGACCACCAAGCCGGGCGCGGATCGCCTGGAGCGACTGGCGGACGCGGAGTGCCGCAAGTGGCAGGGGCGCAATGACGTGGTGGCGTCCATCCTCCAGGCCTGCGGCACGTGGAGCCGCTACTGGAACGAGGAGGAGGCGCACCACGAGACGAGCTTCAACCGGCTCTCGCGGATGCTGGAGCTGGAGCCCATCAGTGACGCGACGTTCATCGAGTACCGGAAGGTGTTCCCGGACGATGACATGCTGCGCACGCTCACGCTCTTGTCCATCTCGGAGATCGTCGCGGCGGTGAACTACGGGCACTGCGCGCGCGTCATCCAGGATCCAGGGCTCAAGGCGCTCTTCAAGCAGGTGGGCGCGGATGAGATCCAGCACATGAATTACTTCATCGCGTTCGCCAAGGCGCTCGTGGACAGCGGCGAGTACAAGGCCAAGGAGGCCTTCGCGGTGGCGCACCTGTTCCTGCGCGAGGGCGGCGAGGTGCACGGCAGCAAGCGCGACCACGTGGAGTCTCGCGGCACGCACGTCAATTGGTGGGACCAGGTGGAGCACCGCGAAGGGCTGTACAGCCCGGATGCGATCGAGAAGAAGGAAGCGCTCATCTTCAACGCGCTCAAGCGCATCACCGGCATGACCG
This sequence comes from Myxococcaceae bacterium JPH2, assembly GCA_016458225.1. Classification (NCBI taxonomy): domain Bacteria; kingdom Pseudomonadati; phylum Myxococcota; class Myxococcia; order Myxococcales; family Myxococcaceae; species Myxococcaceae bacterium JPH2. The sequence goes on from JAEMGR010000019.1 coordinate 127,050, forward strand.
TGTCCTCCGCGCAGGAGGTGGAGGACACTTGGATGGATCTGGTCGGGTGCTGATCGGTCTGGGGCACGACCTGCAAGCCGTCCACGAGTTGGAGTCCGTGGAGGGGCTTCGCGAGCCGGGCGTCTTCTTCACGCAGGCGGAGCTGGCGCACTTCGCGCGCGCCAGTTCCCCGCACGAGAGCCTGGCCGCGGGCTTCTCCGCGAAGGAGGCGCTCTTCAAGGCGCTCCCGCCCGTGGACGGGTGGTTCTGGACGGATGCGGAGCTGCATCACGATGCGCGCCATGCCCCGCGCTTCGAGTTTCATGGTGCGTTGCGCGAGCACGCGGAACGCGAGGGTTGGCACACCCTGTTGTCGCTGTCTCACAGTGGCGGCTTCGTCTCGACGGTGGTCGTCGTGACGTTGACGCCGCGACCCTGAACGCCGCTTCTCCCACCGGCCGAGGGCCTTCGTGCGTTTCGACGAATCCATCCTGACTCTGCGCGTCCGCCCCAACGATCTCGACAGCCTGGGCCACGTCAACAACGCCACCGTCTTGGAGTACCTGGAAGCGGGGCGCTGGGCGTGGATGGAGCTGCACGGCGTTCGCCACCGCACGCACATCCTTCCCGTGGTGTCTCGCGTGGAGGTCGACTACCGCCGCGAGATTCATCCCCAGGAAGTGGGCGTGCGCACCGTGATTGATGCGCCTCCGCCCGAGGACCTGGAGGACGGCGTCACCTACCGCGTGTGCTTCCGTCAGCGCGTCTTCACGGAGGGAGGCCGCCAGATGGCCGTGGAGGCCTCGGTCCACGTCGCCTTCATCGACGAGCAGTCTCGCACCCTGTGCTCGCTCCAGGACTTCCTGGCCGCCGCGCGAGAGCCCCTGCGGTCGGGAGGTGAAGGAGGGGTTCGGTCATGAGCTCCACTGCCGCTGCGCCCGGACACGCTCCCGTGCCCGCCGAGGACTCTTGGGTGCCAACGCGGGGGGGCCATGCGCTCCATGTCCGGCATGTCTCGCCGGGGGCGCGCGCGCCCGCTGTTCTCTTCATCCCGGGGTTGTTCTCCGACGGGCGCTTCTTCTTGAGCGCGAGCGGAGAGGGCCCCGCGCGCGCGTTCCTGGACGCGGGCTTCGCGGTGGACGTGGCCTCGCTACGCGGACACGGCCAGAGTCGCTGGCCCGAGCGCCGCGCCTGGGACTGGTCCTTTGACACCTACGTGCGCGACGACATCCCGGACCTGATCCGCGCGATGCGCGCGCGCCATGAGGGACCGCTGTTCATCCTGGCGCACAGCATGGCGGGCTACGCGGTGCTCGCCGCGCTCGCGGTGGCGCCGGAGCTCCAGGAGATGGTCGCGGGCGTCTGCACGCTCTCCTCGGCGGTGAATGACTTTGGCGAGGGCGGCGTGAACAAGCGCCTCCAGTTCGGGGTCGCCCGGTGGGTGTCCCGAGTGCTGGGGCGCTTCCCCGCGCGAGCGCTGAAGCAGGGGCCCTCGGATGAGCCCGCGGGCGTGATGCGGCAGTTCTCTGACTGGGCGCCCACCGGAGCCTTTCGCAGCCTGGACGGTGCCACCGACTACTGGGCGGCGCTGCCACGCGTGGCGCTGCCTGTGTTCGCGGGCGTGGGGGCCGCGGACGTCTTCCATGCCTCGCCTCGGCGGGCACGCAAGCTGGTCGACAGCTTGGGCTCGTCGCGCAAGGAGTTGCTCACGTTTGGTCGCGCCCACGGCCACTCGAAGGACTTCGGGCACTTCGACCTCGTTCGCGGCGAGCGCGCGCGAGAGGAGGTCCTGCCACGCGTGATGGAGTGGATGCGGCGCGTGGCCATTCCCACCCCCGATGAGTCGTCGGGAGGAGGCGCACCATGCTCGAACTGATTCAGCGTCTGGAAACGCAGGACGCCCACAAGGGCCTGTTCCTGTACGAAGACTTCGCTCACGCGCCCCTCTTCATTCCCTACCGGGAGTTCCCCTCACGCGTGGCCGCGGCCGCCGAGCACTTCCAGGCGCGCGGTGTTCGTCGGGGAGAGCAGGTCATCCTCCCGTTCGAGACCTCGCCCGAAGTCATCTTCTCCTTCTTCGGCTTGCTCGAACTGGGCGCGCTGCCCTTGTCGGTGAAGCCGTACATCCTCAGCACGCCCCGCGTGACGTACAGCGAGTTCCTCGATCGCATCGCCCAGCGGTACGGCGTGCGTCGGGTGCTCGAGGCGCCCAGCCTGTCCTCGGTGACGCTGTCGCTGGAGCGCCTGGCGCTGCCGCCAGCCAACGCGCGCAAGCCCGGTGCTCGCCTGCGCGAGGTGTCGCCGGACGAGCTGGCGTTCGTGCAGTTCTCCTCGGGGTCGACGTCATTCCCGAAGGGCGTGCCCATCACCCAGGCCCACCTGCGCGAGAACCTGCGGCTCATCGCGCGGCACGACGGGCGGCGCATCGAGGACCGCTGCTGCAGCTGGCTGCCCCTGTACCACGACATGGGGCTCATCGGTTCGTTCCTGTCCACCCTCACGGGCGGCAATGATCTGCACCAGTCGCAGCCGGCCGCGTTCCTGTTGGATCCGATGGGCTGGCTCGAGCAACTGAGCACGCAGCGCGCTTCGCACGCGGTCATCCCCAACTTCGCCATCGACTACGCGCTGAAGACGTTGCGCGAGGCGGACCGCCAGGACCTGGCCAAGTTGGATCTGTCCGCGCTGCGCACGGTCTACCTGGGCAGCGAGCCCATCAACATCCCCAACATGCACGCGTTCATCGACATGCTGGCGCCGTACGGCCTGCGGCGGGATGTGTTCATGCCCTGCTATGGCATGGCCGAGGTGGTGCTGATGGTGGCGGCCGCGGCACCGAGCAAGGAGTCGCGCCTGGTGATGGCGCCCAACGGCCAGTCCGCCATCTCCGTGGGACGTCCCCTGCCCGAGTTCGAAGTGCGCCTGCGCGCCGACGACGGACACGTGTGTGGCGAGCGCGAGATGGGAGAGGTGGAGCTGCGGGGCGGCACCCTGGCGGCGACCTACTACCAGGACGAGCGCCCCCTGCTGGGTGAGAACGGCTTCTATGCGACGGGCGACCTGGGCTTCGTCCAGGACGGCGAGCTGTACATCACCGGCCGCGTGAATGATCGCATCAAGGTGAACGGGCAGAGCTTCTTCTCGCCGGACTTCGAGCAGGCCGTGGAGCGGCTGCCCTTCATCCGCGCGGGCCGCACCGTGGTCATCCAGGTGAAGGGGAAGATCGTGGTGCTCGCCGAGGTGAATCACCCCTCCGCGCTGGAGCGCGAGCAGGAGAGCCGTCGCCGCGTGTGCGAGTCCGTCCTGTCCGGCGTGGGCGTGACGGTGTCTCCCGAGGACGTGCTCTTCATCCGCTATGGTCAGATTCAAAAGACGAGCAGCGGCAAGCTCCAGCGCCGCGCCATCAGCGAGGCCTACGAGGCGGGACGCATCCGACTGGTGACACCCGGCGAGCTGCGCGCGGACCTGCTGCGCATGCGCGCCGAGCGGCTCGTGCTGGGGGCCATGTTCGTGGCGCGCCAGCGCGGCCGTCGCCTCGTCACGTCGGGCCGCGCGGTGCTCGAAGCGGGCCTGGGGCGCCTGATGCCCAAGGGCGCGCGACGGGACTCCTGACGCGTGTCATTTCGGGGCGCGCGGCTGCCACAAGTCCCAACCTCGTGCGGCGTGACACGCATCGCCCACGAGGTCCAGTGCGAGCTGGGGATCGCTTGTCGCCAGCGTGTCGGTGTCGCGGTAGGCGCCCGTTGCCTCCAGGCGACTCGTGGCGCGCTCCAGGTAGGTGAGGGCTCGCTCCACGGCCTTGGCTTGTGCGGCCGTGGGGCGCCAGCCTGCTTCGTCTCGGTAGCGCCCGAGTGACTCCAGCAGGTGGCCGTAGAACTTCACCATCTGGGACAGGAGTCGAACACGGTACGCGGGCTCGGCGGAGAGCGCGGTCTCGTACTGGCGCGCTTCCGAGTCCAGCCGGTAGAGGAGCACGTCCACCTGCGTGTCCAGCCGCCGGCCCCACGCTCGGCGCACCGAGGCGAAGCGCGCCCAGCTCGCCACGGCTTGGAACCAGTGCAGCCCACCGCACGGGTGCGCGTAGATGCCCTGGCCTCGCTTGGGGACTTCGCGCAGTCCTGACTTCATCCCCGCGGCGAGGTCGGCTTGCGCGGCCTCGAGCGTGCCGAGCGCGGTGTCCATGACGGCGTCGATGCGCACCTCGTCTCCCGCGCCATCTCGGAACGTGTCGCCCGGGGAGAGCACATGCGACAGCGCGTCAATCGTCCACGCTCCGTCGGGTGACTGGGCGAGGGCAGGGCGGAAGTCGCGCTTCAGGTCCTCCACCAGCGCGTGCAACGTCACGGTGCCGTCCCGCGTGGAGAAGCTGCGCGACAAGGGCAGGCCCGCCAGGAGCAGGGTCTTCACCTGAAGCGCGGGGTGGGGCTCCACGGGCACGCCCTCGGCGGTGCGTGCGTCGAAGAAGAGATCCGCGGTGGCGGCGTCACCGGGGGCTCGGTGCAGGAAGTCCCCCACGATGACGTCCGCCGCGAGGCGACCATCGCGCGCGCGGAAGGTCTTGCCATCCAGGTCCATGCCATGCGCGAGCGCCCACGGATGGCCCGGGTCCGCCGCCCGCGCGCGGCACTGCGCGTGGAGTGCCTGGGCGGGCGAGGAAGGGGGCGAAGCGAGCAGCAGGCCCAGGAGCGTCGAGGCGGCGAGGGACATGGACGAGGCAGTGTGTCAGCCCTCGTCCATTCCCGCACCTCGGCTCACTCGGCCTGGTGAGCCCGCAGGCGTGCGAGGATCCGCTCGAGCATCCCGAAGAGGGCGTCGCGGTCCTCGGCTTCCATCAGCGACAGCAGCTGCCGCACGCCCGCGTCCATCGTGCGGGCGATGCGTTCGGACAGCTGCGTGCCGCTGGCGGTGAGGCTCGCGACGACGGCGCGTCGGTCCTCGGTGTCTCGCGTGCGCTCCACCGTGCCCATCTCGGCGAGTCGATCCACCACGCCGGTGATGGTCTTCTTGGTGATGCCGATGCGCTGCGCGAGCACGCCAACATGCATGGGCCCGTCATGGCCCAACCAGACGAGCGCGTGGACCTGCGTTGGCGTCAGGTTCAGGTCTTCGCAGATGCTGGCCAGTGGGTCGCGCAGTGAGCGGAAGCGCCCCAAGTCCATCAACAGCGTCAGCATGCGCCGGGAGTCGGGCGTGGGAGACTGGCTCGACAGCGCCGCGAGTGCTTCGTTCGCGGCGTTGTCGTCAGTGTCCTCGCTGCCTCCCGCTCCGTCAGGGCGCTCGTCGCGCTCCTCGGAAGCGGGAGGTGGGGAGGCCGGCCGGCGCATCAGGCCGTCTCCACGCGGGCCACTGCGGGCTCAGCCTCCTGTCCACCGGGCGCGGGATGCGCGCCTCCCGGCGCCACGTCCGTGCTCTTTCGCCGCTTGAACTTCCCGGCGACCTGATCCAGCAGCGAGTACACCACCGGCACCACGCCCAGCGTGAGGAACGTGGAGGTGATGAGGCCGCCGATGATGGTGATGGCCATGGGCGCGCGCGTCTCGGCGCCGTCGCCCTTGGCCACCGCGACCGGCACCATGCCGGCGATCATCGCGATGGTCGTCATCAGGATGGGGCGCAGACGGACCGGCGCGGCCTCCAGGAGGGCCTCGTGGGCCGTCTTGCCCTTCTCACGAACCTGGAGCGTGAAGTCCACCAAGAGGATGCCGTTCTTCACCACCAGGCCCATGAGCATGATGATGCCGATGAGGGCGAACATGGACATGTACTGGCCGGTGATGAGCAGCGCGCCAATCGCTCCGATGAACGCGAAGGGCAGCGACAGCATGATGGTGAACGGGTGCACCAGGCTTTCGAACTGCGCCGCGAGGATCATGTAGATGAGGATGATGCCCAGGAGCAGCGCCGTGCCGAACGCCGCCACCGACTTCCCGAGCTCCTTCGCGTTGCCTTCGAAGTCGTGGATGATCGTCTTGGGCAGCTCCTTGCTCGCGTAGCTGTTCATGAAGTTGATGGCTTCGCTGAGCGAGTAGTTGCTGGCGAGGTTGGCGAGCAGGGTGATCTGCCGCTTCTGCTGCTGGCGGTCGATCTGCACCGGACCATCCGCGGGGATGATGCGCGCCAGGTTGCGCAGCTCCACGAGCTGTCCCGAGGGCGCGCGCACGGTGAGCTGACCGAGCGCGTCCGCGGACGCGAGCGTCTCCGGAGGCAGGCGCAGCTTCACCTCGTACGTCTCGCCGCCCTCGCGGTAGTCGAGGAACTTGTCGCGGCCGAGGAAGGCGCGCAGCGTGCTGCCCAGGGCCGCGGCGGGCACGCCGAGCGTGGCGGCGCGGTCGCGATCCACCTGCACGTCGTACTGCGGCTTGCCGGAGCGGTACGTGATGTCCACGTCCGTCAGGCCCGGGTTCTTGAGCATGGCCTGCCGCACCTTTTCGGAGGCGGCCGTCAGCTCCTTCCAGTTGTCGCCGCGCAGGTTGAACTGCACCTGCTGGGTGCGCGCGCCACCACCGGACACCGGAGAGATGTCCTGCACGGTGACGTTCACGCCCGGGCGCGGCTTGACGACCTTGCGCAGGTACGACTTCAGCTCGCTCTGCTTGTAGACGCGCTCCTTGACGTCCACGAGGTTGACGAGCACCTCGCCCTTGTGGACTTCCTCCTGCACGCCACCGCCCACCGTGGAGAAGGTGGAGGCGATGCCGGGCAGCGCCTTCACCTGCTTGGAGATCTGATCCAGCTCGACCTGCGTCTCCTGCAGCGTGGACCCAATGGGCAGCTCCACCGCGAGCTTGATGTTCCCGTTGTCCTGCTCGGGGATGAAGGTGAACTTCAGGAAGCGCGCCAGCGCGAAGGTGGAGAAGAGCACCGCCACCGCGACGATCATCGTCAGCGCGCGGCGCTTGAGGATGCCCGCGAGGATGTTGCGGTAGCCGTTCTCCGTGGCGACCAGCACCTTCTCCACCGCCGCGCTCAGGCCGGTGGGGTGCGCGTGCGCCTTCAACATGCGCGACGACAGCATCGGCGTCAGCGTCATGGAGACGGCGTAGGAGATGAGCACCGCCACCGCCACCGTCACGCCGAACTGGTAGAAGAACTTGCCGATCATGCCTTCCATGAAGGCCACCGGGATGAACACCGCCACGATGGCCAGCGTCACCGCGAGCACCGCGAGGGCAATCTGACCGGCGCCCTCCTGCGCGGCCTCCATCGGCCGGGCACCTTCTTCGATGTGCCGGACGATGTTCTCGATGACCACGATGGCGTCGTCGATGAGCAGACCGATGGAGAGGGTCAGCGCCAACATGGTGATCATGTTGAAGGTGAAGCCGAGCGCGGCCATGACCGCGAACGTGCCGACCACCGACACCGGCAGCGCGATGGCGGCCACCAGCGTGGAGCGCCAGTTGCGAAGGAACGCGAGCACGATGAGCACGGCGAGCACGCCGCCGAGCACCAGGTCCTCCTGCACCGCGTGGATGGACGAGCGGATGAACCGCGAGTTGTCCGTCACCATTTCCACCCGCACGCCCGAGGGGAGCAGGGTGTTGAGGTCGGAAAGGGACTCCTTGACGGCCTCGGCGACCTGCACGGTGTTGGAGCCGGACTGCTTGCGGACCACCATGGCCACGGCGGTGCGGCCGTCGCTCTTGGCGCCGGAGCGGGCCTCGGCGGGACCGTCCACCACCTCGGCCACGTCACGCACGCGCACCGGGGCGCCGTTGGGGCTGGCGATGATGATGTCGCGCAGCTCGTCCACGTTCTTCACCTCGGAGGTGAGGCGCACCACGCGCTCGCGGCCGCTCTCCAGCGTGCGCCCCCCCGGGACATCCAGGCTCTGCGCCTTGACGGCCTGGCTCACGTCGCTGATGGCCAGCCCGTAGCCGCGCAGGCGGTTCGGATCCACCACGAGCTGAATCTCGCGGTCCCGGCCACCGACGATGTCGATGCTGCCGACGCCGCCGTTGCGCTGGAGCGCGGGCTTCACCACGTCATCCGCGACGCGCGTCAGCTCCTCGATGGGCAGCGGACCCGCGAGCGCCAGCGTCATGATGGGCGCCGCGCCGATGTCGAACTTCTCGACCACCGGCGTCTCGACCTCGTTCGGCAGCTTGCTCAGCGTGGCCTGCACGCGGTCGCGCACGTCCTGCGCGGCGACGTCCACCTTGGTGTCCAGCTTGAACTGGACGATGATCTGCGAAACGCTCTCCAGGTTGATGGACCGCAGCTGGTCCACGCCGTTGAGCGTGTTGAGCGCCTCCTCGAGTGGATCGGAGACGTTCTTCTCCATCGACTCAGGGTCGGCGCCGGGGAGCACCGTCGTCACGGTGACGACGGGGAAGTCGACGTCGGGGAACTGATCCACGCCGATGCGCGGATAGGCATAGAGACCGAACACCACCACCGCCGCCATGAGCATGGCGGTGAAGATGGGTCGGGCAATGAATGTCTTGAGCGGGCTCATACCCAGGACTCCAGAAAGGAAGTGAGGCGCGGGGCCGCCACGCGTGACGGCCGGACCGCGTCCAGAAGGAAGAAGGACGTCACTGCACCACGCGAACGGCGGAGCCGTCCTTGACGTCCAGCGACGAGTCGGCGAGCACGCGGTCATCCGCGCTCAGCCCCTGCAGCACGCGCACGTAGCCAGGCAGCACGCGCTCCACGCGGACGTCGCGCTTGTGCACGGTGCCGTCCTCCACCACCCACACGAAGCCGTCCTGGCCTCGGGCGGTGACCGCCTGCGCGGGCAGGAAGAGGCCGGCCGAGTTGCTGCCCTTGGAGAAGTCCATCTCCACGAGCGCGCCGGGGCGCAGCGGGTTGGGCGTGGTGCCCGTCACGTCCGCGAGTACCTCGACGGTGCGGCTGGTGCTGTCCACCACCGCGCCCACGTTGGCGACCTTCGCCTCGAAGCGCATGCCGCTGGGGTTGACGGTGCCGGGGGTGACCTGGCCGAGCTGCACCTTGTCGATGACGGACTCGGGCACCAGCAGCCGAACCTCCAGGCCCTTGTCGTCCACGATGGAGAAGACCGGCGTGGGCGGCATCATCGCCACCGTGTCGCCCACGTTCTTCATCCGCGCGGTGATGACGCCGTCGAAGGGCGCCAGGATGGACATGTCGCGCAGGTTCTCCTCCGCCATCTTCAGCGCGGCGGCGGCCTGGGCCGCCTGAGCGGCCGCCTGCTTCTGGCCAATCTCCGCCTGGTCCATGCCGCTGGCGGAGACGCCACCGGACTCGGCCACCTTGCGGGTGCGCTCCAGGCTGCTCGTGGCGAGCTGCAGCGCCGCGTCCGCCATGTCCTTGGCCGCCCGAGCCTGCTCCACCCCGATGCGCACGTTGGACGTGTCCAGCACCGCCAGGGTGTCGTTCTTCTTCACCCGGTCCCCGACCTTCACGTTCACCTTGAAGAGGGTGCCGGTGGCCTGGGCGCTCAGCGTGGCCTCCTGCTTGGAGCGGACCTGCCCCGTCACCCGCGTCACGTTCGCGTCAAGCTCCGTGGAGGGGGTGATGGCCTTGACGCCCAGCGCGGTGGAACCCTGCGCCTCGGGCAGCTTCGCCTTCTCCGCGTCCGCCTTCGCACACCCCGTCGACAACGCCACGGCCACCACGGCGGCCACCCAGATTCGCTGATTCACGCTTCCGCGCTCCTGCCGGGCCCTGACCTTCCTCGGGGAAGGCGGCTGCCGGCTGCCAAGTCTCTTGGCGCGTATAACTACGGAACCTCGACTGTCTGTCAAGAAGATACTCCGGAGTGCGGACTATCTTCGACCTCATGCATTTCCGCGCCGCGCCAGGTTGCCTACCAGCGAACCGAACACCTCCCTGAACGGCGGGCGTCACTCCGCCGGGCGGGACGTATGGGCCGTGCTTGTGGGTCCCCCAAGCGCCTGTTATTGATTCAAGAATCAATCTTGCTCGAGGAGCCGCATGCTGAACCCGTTCACCGAGGAGCACGAGGCGTTTCGCAAGACGGTGCGCGCCTTCGTGGAGAAGGAACTGACGCCCCACGGCTTGGAGTGGGACCGGGCCGGCATCTTCCCTCGCGAGCTGTTCAAGACGTGTGGCGACCTGGGGTTCCTGGGCATCAACCACGACCCCAAGTACGGCGGCAGCGGGCTGGACTACTGGTACGTCACGGCGTTCGCGGAGGAGCTGAGCCGCAGCCGCAACGCGGGCGTGAACATGGCGCTCCTGGTGCAGAGCCAGATGGCCACGCCCATCATCAACGACATTGGAACGGACGAGCAGAAGCGCGAGTTCCTCGAGCCGGCGCTCAAGGGCGAGAAGATCGCCGCGCTGGGCGTGAGCGAGCCGGGGTGCGGCTCGGACGTGGCGAACATCCAGACGACCGCGCGGCGCGATGGTGACGACTACGTCATCAACGGCTCGAAGATGTGGATCACCAACGGCACGCGCGCGGACTTCATCACGCTCGCGGTGCGCACGGGCGAGGCCGGCTATGGCGGCATCTCGCTGGTGACGTTCCCCACGGACGTGAAGGGGTTCAGCGTCTCCAAGAAGCTCGACAAGGTGGGCAACCTGTCCTCGGACACGGCCATCCTCTACTTCGAGGACTGCCGCATCCCCGCGCGCTACGTGCTCGGCACGGAGAACGAGGGCTTCTACTCCATCATGACCAACTTCCAGGGCGAGCGCCTGGTGGGGGCCATCACCACGGTGGCCGCGATGGAGCGGATGATTGAAGACGCCCTGGGCTATGGAACCGAGCGCGAGGCGTTTGGCCGGCCGCTGATCAAGTTCCAGGTGTGGCGCCACAAGTTCGTGGAGCACCTGACCGCCATCGAAGCAGCGCGGCGCCTCACGTACCACGCGGTGGATCTCTTCAACGAGAAGAAGGACCCCGTGAAGGAGATCTCCATGGCGAAGCTGTTCGCCGGAGATCTCGCCCAGCGCGTGGCCTACGACGCCCAGCAGTTCTTCGGCGGCATGGGCTACATCGAGGAGACGCCCATCGCCCGCATGTGGCGCGACATTCGCCTCATCACCATCGGTGGAGGAACCTCCGAGGTGATGAAGGAGATCATCTCCAAGCTGTACGGCTTCTGAGTCGCAGGTGCCCGGAGCGGACTCCGGGCACCCGCAAGACTACGCGGCGGGCTGGGGGGATGCGCTCGCGATGGTCTCCGTGCGGGGGGCCTTCCAGCGCATCACCGCGCCGCAGATGACGACCAGCACGCCGAAGGTGATGACCGAGCCCTCCAGGCCATACCTCCCGCCCGTCAGCCACTCGGGCGCGCCGTCGAAGACGGCCATCCACAGGCCCTTCGGAGCGTGGCCGCTCACGCCGAAGCCGAGGCACTCCAGGAGCCAGTTCCAGCCCATGTGGGCGCCCACCGACACGGCCAGGTTGCGGGTGCGCAGGTAGCACGCGCCGAAGATGAGGGCCGCGAGGAAGGTGTTGATCATCGCGATGATGAGGACGCTCCGCTCGATTTCACCGGCGAAGGGGTGGGCGAGGACGAAGCAGGTGGCGATGAGAAGCTGTGCCCAGCGCGGCCCCAGGCCCCGGATGGCTCGCTGGAACGCATAGCCGTGGAAGAGCGCCTCCTCGAAGAGGCCGACCGCGAGCATGGTCCCCGCGCTCGCCAGGACAGTGAGCACGGAGCCGTTGGGCGACCACGTCCAGTGGAAGCCTCCGAGCGCGCGGCCGCACAGGGCCACGGTGCCCACGGCGACCATGCCGCCCGCGATGCCGAGCCCCAGCTCGCGCGCCGTGCGCGCGCTCACGTTGAAGCCTCGGGCGGACAGCGTGTCGCGCTCCCTCCGCACGCAGACCCACGTCGGGATGAGCACGCCGAAGAAGGCGAGCGCGGGCTGCGACGCGAAGGGGCGCACGGAGTCCGGCAGCAGTGAGCGCAGGAAGAAGAGGCTCGCGATACCGGCGACGGTCATGAGCAGCCATCCCGCCACCCGCCATCCATTGCGCACGCCATCGCTTCCGACAAACAGGCTTCTCATCGTGAGGCACTCCTGGTGGAGAGATACTTCGGGCGTGGCGCGGCCCGCTCCCGTCTCCGAGGAAGCGGGCCACATTCTACGTTCATTGCTTGCGGTGGGTGATGCGCGGACCTTCAGGCCCGCTTGGACGGCCGTCGCGCGGTGGGCTCGGGGGCGCCCGAGGCGGGCTTGTCCTTCGTGACGGCGGGGGCAATCCGCTGACGGGCCTCCGCGATGCGCTGACCGAAGGGCTTTGCCTCCAGCGCCGCGATGGCGTGCTTCAGGACCTGGGACAGGGCCATGGGCAGCTCCGCGTCCAACTCCTCCGCCGCGCCCGAGGTGGCCCGCCAGCACGCTTGGAGCCGAGGGAGCATCGTGCGCCCCTTGCTGGTCAGGTGGATCATCCGCTGACGCCGGTCATCGGCCTCGGACTTCACGGCCACCAACCCCGCCTTGACCATGAGCGCGACGGTCTGGGTCACGGCCGGTTGGGTGATGCCCGCGGTCATGGCGATCTGCCCCACCGTGGAGGGCTCTCGTTCGATGAGCGCGCGCATGATGGGGGTGAAGCGTGGGCGATAGTCGATCCCCTCTTGCGAGTAGGCCTCTTCGACGGCGCCATCGAGCAGCTCCAGGAGGTGTCGCAATTGCGTGCCAAGTCCCGCCTTCATACGAGAATAATATAAGCGATTATGAATCTTGCCAAGGGGCTCGCGCGCGGAGTTCTGCTTGGACGTCGTGGGGGTCCCGCGCTTTGCTGGCGCGCGCGTCCGCGAGGCAGGGCGAGGAAACGTGTGGTGGTTCTCCCGGATGGGGATGAGACGGGGAGGGCGCCGCGTTGAGGCTGCGATGACTGCGAGAGGTTCGTGTTGATGGAAGCGTTCGACCTGGTGCGAGAGCTGGCGGCCGTGCTTCCCGCCGACGGGTGGGTCACCGACCCCGACGTCCTCGAGGCGCATCGGCGCGACCAGGCCGAGTGGGCGCCCTCGGGGCAGGCGCGGGTTCTCGTGCGGCCCAGAACGACGGAGGAGGTCCAGGCGGTGCTGCGCGTGGCGGCGGCCGGGCGCGTGCCGGTGGTCGCTCGGGGCGCGGGCTCGGGGCTGTCGGGTGGGGCGAACGCCATCGACGGCTGCATCGTGTTGTCGCTGGCGCGGATGAATCGCGTGCTGGAGGTGGACCCCAGCGGCATGGTGGCGGTCGTTCAGCCCGGTGTCCTCAATGGCGCGGTCAAGGCGGCGGCGGCGGAGCAGGGGCTCTGGTATGCGCCGGATCCCGCGAGCTGGGAGTTCTCGTCCATTGGCGGCAACCTGGCCACCAACGCGGGCGGCCTGTGCTGCGTGAAGTACGGCGTGACCGGAGACTCCGTGCTCGGGCTGGAGGTGGTGCTCGCGGATGGTTCCGTCGTGCGCACCGGCGGCCGCACGGTGAAGAACGTGGCGGGTTATGACCTCACGCGCCTGTTCATCGGCTCCGAGGGCACGCTGGGCATCATCACCGAGGCCACGCTCCGGCTGCGTCCTCGTCCGCCGCGCGCCACCACGCTCGTGGCGTCATTCCCCACGCTGGTCTCCGCGGGGACGGCGGTGACGGACATCATGCGCGCGACGCGGCCCTCGCTGCTCGAACTCATGGACCGCGCCACCGTGCGCGCCGTGGAGGCCTGGAAGCCCATGGGGCTGGATGTCGAGGCCGCGGCGCTGCTGCTCGCGCGCTCGGACGCGGGCGGTGAGCAGGGAGTGGCGGAAATTGAACAGATGCGCGCGAGCTGTGAGCGGGCGGGCGCGACCTTCGTGTTGAGCACGGCGGATGAGGCCGAGGGCGAGCTGCTCATGGGCGCGCGTCGCTTCGCCTTTCCCTCGCTGGAGCATCAAGGGGCGACGCTGCTGGACGACGTGGCCGTGCCGCTGTCGCGCATCGCGGACCTGTTCGCGGCGGTGGAGCGGATCGCCGAGGAGCGACAGGTGCTCATCGGCACCTTTGGCCACGCGGGCGATGGGAACATGCACCCCACGGTCGTCTTCGATCGCGAGGACCCGGTGGCGCTGACGCGCGCGAAGCAGGCCTTCGACGATATCCTCCAGGCGGCGCTGAGCTTGGGGGGAACCATCACGGGCGAGCACGGCGTGGGGTCGCTCAAGCGAGCGTTCCTGGGTGTGCAACTGGGGCCCACGTCGATGCGCTTGCATGAGACGATCAAACGCGCGGTGGATCCGCACGGGCTGCTCAACCCCGGCAAGATGCTCTAGAGGAACCATGAACCGGAGTTCGCTCGCCATGTCCCGATTCGTCTCGTGCCTCGCGGTGCTCGCGCTGTGCTCGCTGTCGTGCGAGCAGAAGTCCGCGCGCGGGTCAGAGGCGGCCCCCGCGCCCGCCCCCGTCGCCGAGCGGACTCCCTCTGAACAGGGGCCCATCCTCATCGGCACCATCGGGAGCCTCACGGGCTCCGAGGCCGCCTTCGGCACGGTGGTGCTGGATGGCATCCGGTTCGCGGTGGAGGAGGCGAACGCGGCGGGCGGGATTCGAGGCCGCCCCGTGGCGCTGCGCTCCTATGACAGCCAAGGCCGCATCGAGGAGTCCGTGGCCGCGGCCAAGCGGTTGCTCACGCAGGACGCGGTGCCGGTCATCCTCGGGGACGTGACGTCCTCGGGCTCACTGGCCATCGCGGACGCGGCGCAGGCGGCGCACGTGCCCATGGTGACGCCGTCCTCCACGCACCCCGACGTGACGAAGAAGGGGGATTACATCTTCCGCACCTGCTTCATCGATCCGTTCCAGGGCGGTGCGATGGCTCGCTTCGCGCGCGAGCAACTGGGGCTGGAGCGCGTGGCCGTGCTCCATGACGCGAAGAACGCCTCGTCGCTCGGGTTGAGCGAGGCCTTCATCGAGGCGTTCCGCAAGCGCGGCGGCACGGTGGTCTCGGTGGAGAGCTATGCGAAGGGCGACACGGACTACCGCGCGCCGCTGCTCGCGGTGAAGAAGACGAAGCCGCAGGCCATCTACCTGCCGGGCTTCTACAGCGAGGTGGGCGTCATCGCGCGGCAGGCGCGTGAGCTGGGGCTCACGGTTCCGCTGTTGGGCGGAGATGGGTGGGAGTCCGATCGCCTCTTCGAGCTGGCGGGGGGCGCGGTGGATGGCGCGTACTATTCCTCGCACTACGCCGAGGACAACCCGGCGCCCGAGCTGCAGCGCTTCATCACCGCGTTCCGGGCCCGCTACGGCCGCTTCCCCGAGGCCGCGTCGGCGCTGGGCTACGACGCGGCGAAGGTGGTGCTCGCGGCCATGGCGCGCGCGCCCTCGCTCTCCGGGCCCGCGCTGCGGGATGCCATCGCGGCCACCAAGGACTTCCCGGGAGCGACGGGGACGCTCACGCTGGATGCGAGCCGCAACCCCGTGAAGCCCGCCGTCATCCTGACCCTCAAGGAAGGGAAGCGGAAGTTCGCGGCGGCCGTGACGCCCTGACTCAGTCGTCCACGTTCACCACGATGGTGTCGGCCATGAGGTCGTGCAGGCACCGGCGCTCGTTGCCGAAGATGAACATCGGGTCGACGATGCTGAGCACGCTGCAGAACGAGCCCACCAAGGTCGGAATCACGTTGCGCAGGACGATGATGCGCGCGGTGTCCGCGCGACTGCCGTCCATGCGCACCACCTTGATCCGCATCATGCGCTTGCCGATGCTCTGCCCGGATTGATGGACGCGCACGCACTGGAGCACCAGCGCGCCCAGGGTTCCGAGGATGCCCAGCAGGATCAGCCCGACCGACGCGCTCTCCTCGTCACCGAACATGCCTCCCAGGATTCCCAGCACGAGGAGGGGGGCATAGACGACGATCTGGTCGATGAGGTTCGCGGAGAAGCGGGCGCCACGCTCCGCCAGCTGGTGCGTCGGCGCACAGCCCACGCAGTAGATGCCGGAGTCATAGCCGAGGCGCCTGCAATCGAAGCAGGCGTAGCTGCCGCAACGGCCGCAGATGGCGATGGCGGGGAGGTCCTCGTGGCGCGCGCAGCGGGCGCCCATGGGCGAGTCGACGGGAGATGTATCGGGCGACATGGCCGCACCGAATACCGGGGGCGGGCCTTCGAGTTCAACTCCCCCTCCCGGCAGGCAGGCGTCACTTCTTCTTGAAGAGAGACTCCGCCGCGTTCAGCAAGGCGTCGCGGCTCTCCTTGACGTGCAGTCCTCCCTGGCCGAGCTGGAACAGCTCGCAGAAGTTCGCCTCGTCCTTGTCCTTGGGCACCTCGGCGAAGGGCTCCTTGCACGCCTTGGCGACCGTCGGGTCGAAGTGCCGGCAGTTGCGACACGAGCGCAGGTCCTCCCCGCAGCCCGGGCAGGTATCTCGCCGGCCCACCTGATTCGCGATGATGTCGAGCGGGCGTCCACAGTGCGCGCAGCCGGGCATGGTCCCTCCTGGACGAGGCGGGCCGCATCCTGCCAGAGCCGCGGCGCGACGCGGGGGACTCAGCGCTGGGGACTGGGCGTGAACGCCCGGGCAGGCGCTCGCGGGTCCTCTGGCTCCGGCGCCAGGGGAGCGGCGGCGTCCTGGAGCTGCTCGTCCAGGCGCTTGAGGAGGAACAGCACATAGGCGCCGAGCGCCGAGAGCACCGCGGTCAGGATGCCCAGCAGCGTGCCCCGCTGCCAGAGTGCCGCCCGTTCCAGGACGACGCGCCGCTCCGTGAAGGTCTTGAGCTGCGCGTCCGCCACGGTGCCGTCCAGCAGCTGCGCGTACTCCGTGGCCTGGGCGCTGCCTCGGGCCATCAGCCAGCGCCCCTCGGACTGGAGCGCCTCGGCACGGACGTAGCAGAAGGCCGCACCCCCGCCCGCGAGAAGCGAGATGCACAGCGCCGCTGTCACGCTCCGGGTGCCCATGAAATCACCCCTCCGGAAGTCCGTCCGTTGCGCGGGTGCGGACACCCGCATCTGCTCCGGCTTTCCGAAGACAGTAGCGGATGGTAGGGACCGCTCCTGCCATGGGCAAGCCCTACCGTCCTAAAGACCACTATTTCCAGAAAGCCAAGCAAGAAGGGTTGAGGGCGCGGTCCGCCTTCAAGGTGGATGAAATTCTCAAGCGCCTGCCCGTGGTGAAGAAGGGCGGCGCGGTGTTGGACCTGGGGGCCGCGCCGGGCGGCTTCCTGCAGATTCTGGTGGATGTGGTGGGCCCCACGGGGCGGATCATCGGCGTGGACATCGTCGCCATCCGTCCGTTCTCGCAGAAGTTCGTGCAGACCGCGGTGCTGGACGTGCTGGCGGACGACTTCGACGCGAAGCTGGCGGCGATGTACGACGGGCCCTTCGACGCGGTCATCTCCGACATGGCGCCCAAGACGAGCGGCATCAAGGCCACGGACGAGGCGCGCAGCCTGCGGCTCGCGGGCAAGGCACTGGAGGTCGCGGCGACGCGGGGGCGGCCCGGTTCGTCGTTCGTGGCGAAGGTGTTCATGGGCGGTGACTTCGAGCAGTTCCGCGCGGATGTCCGGACGCACTTCGAGGACGTGAAGATCATTCGTCCCGAGGCCACGCGCGGCGCCAGCATGGAGGTCTACGTCGTGGGTCTGCGCCGACGCGCCGCCCCGCCCGCGACCGCGACGTGACACGCGCGAGGGAACGCACGAGGGCCCGGCAGCGTCTAGAGTGCCGGCCATGTTCGAATTCCCGCGCCTAGGGGCGCTCGTCTCGACGCTGTCTCTCCTCTTGCTCGTGTTGTGCTCGGCGCCTGCTGCGGCGCAGGGGGGCGCCCCTCCGACGTGGGGGACCATCGAGCAACAGGTCCGGGATCAAAAGCTGGAGGCCGCGGCCAAAGGCACCGAGGCCCGGCTCGCTCAGGCCAAGGCCCGCGCCGATGAAGCGGAGTGGACGCGCGCGCTCGTGCGCACGGTGCAGCTGCGCACGGCGCTGCATGGCTACGAGACGGCGGTGCGGTTCCTTCGCGAGCAGCCCTGGCCCAAGGGCGTGCTGTCCCGCGCGACGCTGAACCTCGTCTACGCGAACGCGCTCGTCACCTATGCGAGCGCCTACAGCTGGGAGGTTCGCCAGCGTGAGCAGGTGACCTCCACCGGTCCCGTGGACCTCAAGTCCTGGACACACGCGCAGATCCTCACCGAGGCGAACCGCGCCTATGCGGACGTCTGGAAGGAGCGCGAGGCGCTGGGCGCTGAGTCGGTGAAGGCGCTGGCCGAGTACATCGAGCCGAACACGTACCCCGCTGGCATCCGCTCCACGCTGCGCGACGCCGTGACGTACCTGTGGGTGGGCCTGCTGGCGGACAGCAGCAACTGGCTCCCCGACCAATCCAACGAGGTGTTCCGGTTGGACCCCAAGACGCTGCTGGAGCAGTCGCCCTCGGTGGCGATGTTGGACCCCGCGGTCCATCCGCTGGTGAAGGTGACCTCGTTGTTGGGGGACCTGGAGGCGTGGCACCGCGCGGGTGGGCGGCGCGAGGCGACGCTGGAGGCCCGGCTGAAGCGCTACGAGATTCTCCACTCGAACTTCAGCGAGGCCGAGGACAAGGCGCGCGTGCGCCGTCACCTCGCCGCGTTTTTGCCCGGCTTCCGCGACACCGCGTGGTGGGCCATGGGGCAGGGGCAGCTCGCGGACTTCGAGAACGCGGCGGACCACGGCGTGCGCGCGCATGCGCTGGCGGCCGAGTGCGCCGCGGCCTATCCGGAGTCTGTGGGCGGCGAGCGGTGCCTGACGCTGCAGAAGTCCATGGAGGCGCCGACCTACGCGCTCGAGGCCATGCGCTCGGATGGCGCGGGGAAGCGCTCGCTGGAAGTCACGCATCGCAACCTCCCCACGTTGTACTTCCGCGCGTTCGCGCTCGACGTCGACAAGCAGCTCTCCAAGGTGGATGACTACAACCTCCTGCCGTATGGGGATTCGCTGCGGCACCTCATCGAGACGCAGCGGCCCGTGGCCACGTGGAGCACCGCGCTGCCCGCGACGACGGACTTTCGCGACCACCGCACGTTCGTGGCGCCGCCCCTGACGAAGCCAGGGACCTATGTCATCGCGGCCTCTGCTCGCGAGGACTTCAAGGCGAAGGGCAATCGGGTGCTGAGCGTCGCGTTCACGGTGACGCCGTGGGTCCTCATCTCGCGCATGGAGAATGGGACGCGCTTGAGCGCGCGCGTCGTGGACGGCGCGACGGGGAAGCCCGTCTCGGAGGTGGAGCTGCGGTTGGTGCTCGCGGACTACCGTCAGGGCTTCCGCGAGGTGGCGACGCGGCGCACGGATCCTCGGGGCGAGGCCACCTTCGAGTCGCCCGAGGGGCTCCAGTTCCGAGGCTTCTTCCTGGTCGCCGGACGTGGGCCGGATGCGCTGGTGAACTTCGGCAGCATTTCGTTCCAGCAGGAGCGGCCGCCCGAGTCCGATGAGTTGCGCACGCTGGTGTTCACCGACCGAAGCATCTACCGCCCGACCCAGAAGGTGTCGTGGAAGGTCGTGTCCTTCAGGGGCCGGGGAGATCAGGCGCGCTATCAGACGCAGCCGGATGCGCGGGTGACGGTGTCCCTGATGGATCCCAACTACCAGGTCGTGGAGACGCGCGAGGTGCGCACCAACGGATTCGGCTCGGTGGCGGGGGAGTTCACCATCCCCACGGGCCGCGTGCTGGGGGCATGGCAGGTGTCGACGGATCCCGCCGGGACCGCGACGATCCGCGTGGAGGAGTACAAGCGGCCCACGTTCGAGGTGACGCTGAAGGACGCGGACGGCTCGCTGCGCCTCAACCGGCCGGCCACATTCCAGGGCGAGGCCCGCTATTACTTCGGCCTGCCCGTGGCGAGCGGCACGGTGCGCTGGCGTGTGTCGCGCGAGCCTGTGCTCCCTTGGTGGTGGTTCTGGAGCGGCTTCGGTCGCGTGAATACGCAGCCGCAGGTGGTGGCGTCGGGCACGTCCGCGCTGGGTGACGATGGCTCGTTCAAGGTCACCTTCACGCCCGAGGCGGATGAGCGCTCGGCCCGCTCCCCTGAGCTGTCGTGGCGGTATCGCGTGGAGGCCGATGCGACGGACGAGGGCGGCGAGACGCGCTCGGCCAGTCGCGCTTTCCGGCTGGGCTTCGTCGCGGTCGAAGGGCGCGTGGATACGGACGAGGGCTTCATCCGCGAGGGATCGACCCCCGAGGTGCGCCTCATGCGCTCCACGTTGGATGGGACGCCGCTCGCGGGCGCTGGACGTTGGCGCCTGGTGGCGCTCAAGCAGCCCGCGACTCCGGTGCTGCCCGCGGAGGAGCCGATGACTCCCGCGACGGCGGTCGACACGAAGGACCCCGACGTGGTGGTGACACCCACGCCGGGGGATGCCCTGCGCCCGCGGTGGGCCGAGCCCGGCTCGGCCGAGGGCAGCCTGCATGCGTGGGCGGATGGCGCGGAGCAGGCGCAAGGCAACGTGCAGCACGGCGCGGATGGCGTGGCGCGGGTGAAGCTGCCCGCGCTGCGGCCCGGCGCCTACCGTCTGCACTACGAGACGTTGGATGCCTTCGGTCAGAAGTTCACCACCGCGAAGGAGCTGCTGGTCGCGGGGGACCGCGCGCCCATCGCGCTCCCGTCGTTCCTGTCGCTCGAGCACCCTTCGGTTCGCGTGGGGGAGGTCGCGCGGTTGCTGGCCTTCTCCGGCTTCGAGGGTCAGCCGATGGTGCTGGAGCTGTACCAGGGCGAACGCCGCATCGAGCGGCGCGAGCTGACGGGCGGCAGGTCACCCGCCGTGGTGGAGATTCCCGTGACGGAGGCGCTCCGTGGCGGCTTCACGGCGGTGCTCTCCACGGTGCGGGATTGGCAGTTCATGCACACCTCGCAGACGGTGCTCGTGCCCTATGACAACAAGGAGCTGAGCGTCGAGTTCGCCACGTTCCGGGACACGCTGCGCCCGGGCGCGAAGGAGACCTTCCGCGTGAGCGTGAAGGGGCCGAAGGGCGCGAAGGTGGAGGCGGGCGCCGCCGAGCTGCTCGCCTATATGTACGATCAGTCGTTGGACCTGTTTGGCCCGCACCAGCCGCCCGCCGTCGCGGACCTGTACCCGCAGCGCGCGGGGTGGGTGGGCTTTGGCTCCACGCTGGGGCAGATGTCCGCGTCCTGGGCCTTCGACTCGGGCCTGGGGAGCATTCCTTCCTGGTCACCTCCTGAGCCGGATCGGCTGCGCTTCGAGGAGGGGTATGGCATCGGCGGTCCGGGCCAGCGGTACAGCGGGCTCGTCAGCGGCACCCTGGGAGGCGTTCGCCGAAAGGCGATGCGCTCGGCGGATTCCGAGTTCGCGCGCGCCCCGGGCGCTCCGCCGCCTCCTCCCGCGCCTCCTGGGGAGGTGCGCGAGGAGTCGCGTGCCGCCGCGCTGGCAGGGGATGAATCGGCTGTCGCGACCAACGCCAAGTCGGCCGGCGGCGCGTCCGCCCAGGCGGCGCCCGCGGTGGCGATGCGCTCTCGCTTCGAGGAGACGGCCTTCTGGATTCCGCAGGTGCTCACCGGGCCGGACGGCTCGGCGTCCCTGGAGTTCACCGTCCCCGACTCGGTGACGGCCTGGAGCGTCTGGGTGCACGCGCTCACGCGGGACCTGAAGGGCGGCTCGGTGCAGCGCACCACGCGAAGCGTGAAGGAACTCATGGTGCGTCCTTACGTTCCGCGCTTCCTGCGCGAGGGCGACAGCGCGGTGCTGGAGGTCGTGGTGAACAACGCCTCGACGCAGCCGCAGCAGGGCACCCTCACGCTCGACATCTTGGATCCGGAGACGCAGAAGGGATTGCTCGCGGACTTCGGCGTCTCGAATCCGAGCCAGTCGTTCACCGTGGCGCCCGGCAAGGGGACGCACCTGCGCTTCGCGCTCACCACGCCCACGCGGGTGGGTCCCGTGGCCTTCCGCGTCGTGGCCCGCACGGCGGGCTTCAGTGACGGGGAGCTGCGTCCGTTGCCCGTGCTGCCCGGCCGCATGCACCTGGCGCAGTCGCGCTTCGTCACGCTGCACGGCAAGGACAAGAAGGTGATGACCTTCGACGATCTGCGCAAGGCAGATGACCCCTCGCGCGTGAACGAGCAGTTGGTCGTCACGGTGGACACGCAGCTCTTCTACTCCGCGCTCCAGGCGCTGCCGTACCTGGTGAACTACCCCTACGAGTGCACGGAGCAGACGCTCAATCGCTTCGTGTCGTCGGGCATCCTCTCCAGCCTGTACAGCCGCTATCCCGCGGTCGCGACGATGGCGAAGAAGCTGAGCCAGCGGCCGACCCGCTTCGAGACCTGGGACGCGGTGGATCCCAACCGGAAGATGGCCCTGGAGGAGACGCCCTGGCTGCAGACGGCTCGGGGGGGCGAAGAGTCCGAGGGCGAGCTGGTGCGCGTGTTGGATCCCCGCGTGGCCAACGCGGAGCGCGCGGCGGCCATGGACCGACTGGTCAAGTCGCAGACCTCGAGTGGCGGCTTCCCCTGGTGGCCGGGCGGACCGCCGTCTCCGTACATGACGCTGTACATCGTGCACGGCCTGTCGCGCGCGATGGAGTACGGCGTGGAGGTTCCGCAGGACATGACCCAGCGCGCCTGGGGCTACCTGGCCCGGCACTTCCGCGAGGAGTACGCCAGCAAGCTCATGAAGAAGGACACGGGCTGGGAGTTCCTCACGTTCCTCAACTACACGGCCTCGGCGTACCCGGATTCGAACTACACGGGACAAGCGCTCACGACCGCCGAGCGCCAGCGCATCCTCGACTTCAGCTTCAAGCACTGGAAGGAGCACTCGCCGTACCTCAAGGGCTACCTCGCGCTGACGCTGCACCGCTCGCGGCGGGAGAAGGACGCGCAGCGCGTCTGGGACAGCGTGATGGACTCGGCGAAGACGAGCGAGGAACTCGGGACGTACTGGGCTCCGGAGGACCGAGGCTGGCTCTGGTACAACGACACCACCGAGTCCCACGCCTTCGCGCTGGGCACGCTGATGGAGCTGCGCCCGAAGGACGCGCGTCGCGACGGACTGGTGCAGTGGCTGCTGCTCGACAAGAAGCTCAACCACTGGAAGTCCACGCGCGCCACCGCGGAGGCGCTCTACGCTCTCGTGAAGTACCTGGAGGCGGAAGGAGCGCTGGGCGTGCGCGAGGATGCCCGCGTGACGGTGGGGCCGAAGGTGGTGGAGATGGCCTTCTCTCCCGAGGAGTACACGGGGAAGAAGAACCAGGTCGTGCTCCAGGGCCCCGAGGTCTCCGCCGCGACCGCGACGACGGTGGTGGAGAAGACGACGCCGGGCTTCGCGTTCGCCTCGACGACGTGGAGCTTCTCCACGGAGAAGCTGCCCGAGGAGGAGCGCGGGGACTTCTTCCACGTGTCGCGTCGCTACTTCCGCCGAGTGCACGAGGGCCGCGAGGCCACGTTGAAGCCGCTGGAGGAGGGCGCGGTGCTCCAGCCCGGTGACGAGGTGGAGGTGCAACTGTCCCTGCGCGCCAAGCACGCGGCGGAGTACGTGCACCTGAGAGACCCCCGGGCCGCCGGCCTGGAGCCCGAGAACGCCCAGTCCCGCCACAAGTGGGACCTGGGAATCGTCTGGTACGAGGAGACGCGCGACTCGGGGACGAACTTCTTCTTCGAGTGGCTGCCGGCCGGTGAGTACACCTTCAAGTACCGGCTGCGCGCCAACATGGCCGGCACGTTCCGGGTGAGCCCCGCCACGGTCCAGTCCATGTACGCGCCGGAGTTCACCGCCTACTCGACGGGTGCTCGCCTGACGGTGGCGCCGAGCAAGTAGTTCGACCGTGGCGCGCGCCGGTCCCCCGCGAGGGTGGGGCGGCGCGCTCCCGGCTCACTCCGAGCAGGTCGGGGCTTCGTCGGTGGGGTAGAGCGACGCGATGCCGTAGGTGCCGTTGCGCGTGCCACACCAGATGCGCCACGCCGAGCCACCGAGGTCCGGTGCGCTGTACACGCCGCCTTCCTTCTTCGCGCCACCGCGCGCGCAGCACCGGACGAAGGCGCGCGTCCCGATGGCCGCGATGCTCACGGCGTCTTGCGTGCGCTGGAAGCCGCCCATCCGCTTCTCACCGCAGGACCACGGCGCCACGCCCCGGAAGGTGATGCGGTACTGCCCACCCTGGAGGGCATTGCCGCCGCGCGCCGGGCCGCCGTAGCAAAGCTTTCCTTCGGCCTCGAGCTGCGCGTACCTCGGCAGGAAGTGCAGTCCCCCAATGGGGCCGCGCTCCCAGTCGTCTCCGCAGAACACGTGCGTGAAGGCATTGCGCGGGCCGGTGCTCACCCAGAGGCTCGTGAGCCACTCGATGTCCGCCTGCTTCGAGCCCGCGCGACCCGCGGCGGAGAGCGCGCGTTGGATCCGCGCGTCATCATGGTGCCGGGCGAAGAAGCGCTGCACGTCGCCCGCGCTCACGCTGACGTCCGGGCGCGCGGGGCACATGTCGAGCACCTCCCGGTCCAACGGGGAGAGCGTCGGAGGTGCCGTGAAGAGGGGCGCGTGTTCGCACGTCGTCGCGCAGCCCGTGGCGCCTTTCCAGCTCGGGGGCGCGGAAGGCTCCTGTCGCTTCTCTTCGGCCGCGGGGCTGCGTTGCCCGGACCCCTGCATCGCGGAGTTCGCATGGTCCGCGGCCACGAGCGCCTTGGCGCCCACGGAGGGCGTCACGTCCGGAGTCGGTGCGCCATCGCAGCGCACCCAGCCCTCGGCGGTGGGGCCCTTCAGCTTGCACCACGCGCGATTGGGGCCCCCCTTCTTGATGAGGGGATAGGAGACGCCGGGCTCCACGGTGAAGACGACGGTCTTCGACTCGGGCTGCTCCACCGCGTCTTCGGGGACCTCCGACACGAAGGCCCCGGAGGCCCACGCGGGGAGCGCGAGGAGGACGAGGACCGAGACACAGGCGGACAGCGGCAGGGACACGCGCATGGCGCATCCCAGCCTAGCGCAACTCCGCGCTGACTCTCGGCGCGGGGCTCAGGCCAGCTTGACCCGCGCGGCCTTCAGCCTGCCCACCTGCACGGTGTACTCGCCGGCGCCCAGCTCCGCCTTGGGGTCCGTCACCTTCTCGCCGTTGACCCGGACACCGCCCTGGGCCATCAGTTTGCGCGCCTCGGTGGCCGAGGCCACCAGCTTCGTCTCGGGCAGCACCTTGATGACGGGCATCTTCTCGACGCCCGCGAGCGACAGCTCGAAGAGGGGCAGGTCCTCCGTGGACAGCTCCTTCTTGGCGAAGCGCTTCTCGAAGTCCTCGGCGGCCTTGCGTCCCGCCTCGGTGCCCTGGAAGCGCGCGGCCATCTCCTCCGCGAAGCCCGTCTTGGCCGCCTTGGGGTGCACCTCGCCGCGCTGCACCTTCGCGCGCAGCTCGTGCACTTCCTTCAGCGGCATCGACGACAGCAGCTCGTAGTACCGCCACATCAGGTCGTCGGTGATGCTCATCAACTTGCCGAAGATCTGCTCGGCCGGCTCGTTGATGCCCACGTAGTTGTCCAGGCTCTTGGACATCTTGTCGCCGACAATCTTTCCGTCGACGAGCTTCGCGCTGAGCCCCTCGAGGATGGGGCCGGTCATGATGACCTGCGGCTCCATGCCTTCTTCCTTCATGAGCTGCCGGCCCACGAGCAGGTTGAAGAGCTGATCCGTCGCGCCCAGCTCCACGTCCGCCTTGAGCGCCACTGAGTCCCAGCCCTGCAAGAGCGGGTAGAGGAACTCGTGGATGGCGATGGAGAGGTTGTCGCGGAAGCGCTTCTTGAAGTCGTCGCGCTCCAGCATGCGCTGCACCGAGTAGCGCGAGGCGAGCTTGATCATCCCCTCGGTGCCGAGCTGATCGAGCCACTCGGAGTTGAAGCGGACCACCGTCTTGTCCGGGTCCAACACCTTGAAGACCTGCTGCTTGTACGTCTCCGCGTTCGTCTTCACCTCGTCGCGGGTGAGGGCTGGGCGCGTGGTGTTCTTCCCCGTGGGGTCGCCGATGAGCGCGGTGAAGTCACCGATGAGGAACACCACCGTGTGGCCGAACTCCTGGAACCGCCGCATGCGCGTGAGCAGCAGCGAGTGGCCCAGGTGGAGGTCCGGACGGCTGGGGTCGAAGCCCGCCTTGATGATGAGCGGCTTGCCCTTCTCATACGAGCGCTGGAGCTTCTTCTTCAGGTCCTCGGGCACCTGGAGATCCACGGTGCCTCGGGTGACTTCTTCGAACTGCTCCTCGGGGGTGGCCTTGCGCAGCGCGTCCGGATTCATGGCGCGGCGGACGTTACCTGAAAGCCCTCCCGAAGCGACGGACTTCCCGCGCGCTCCATGGGCTCAGGTTCCGGGCAGACGCTCGCGAACGCGCTCGATGCCCCGCGCGAGTCCAGTGGCATCGTCGATGTCCACCACCACACCTTGCAGGTACACGAGCCCGGTGGCCACCTCATGGGGCATCCGGCGCTCGGTGACGAAGCGCTCCACGGACTGCTCCTTGCGGACCCCGATGACCGAGTCGAGCGGGCCACACATGCCCACGTCCGTGATGAACGCTGTTCCTCCAGGGAGCACGCGCTCGTCCGCGGTCTGCACATGCGTGTGCGTGCCCACCACGGCGGACACGCGGCCATCCAGGTACACGCCCATGGCGTTCTTTTCGCTGGTGGCCTCGCAGTGCATGTCCACCAGGATGCAGGGCGTCTGCTGGCGCAGCCCTTCGACCAACCCCTGCGCGACGAGGAAGGGGTTGTCGAGCGGCTTCATGAAGACGCGCCCCTCCAGGTTGATGACCCCCAGGGACCGTCCGTCGGGCAAGCGCACCAGGCCGTGTCCCAGGCCCGGCGTCCCCTTGGGGTAGTTGGCCGGACGCAGCAGCAGGTCCGGGTGCTCCTGGATCCACGGGAGGATCTGCTTCTTGCTCCAGAAGTGATTGCCGCTGGTCAGCAGCCGCACGCCGCTGGCGAGCAGCGCCTCGGCCGTCTCCGGGGTCATGCCGGCGCCCAGGTCGCTGTTCTCCGCGTTGGCGATGGCGACGTCCACGCCATGCCGCGAGAGCAGCCCCGGAAGGAGCGTCTGGATCGCCTCGACTCCCGGGCGGCCCATCACATCTCCCATGAAGAGGACCTTCACGTGTCGACGAACTCCCAGTCTCGATGCAGGCCGCGCAGGGACTCGGCCTCCGTCACCACCAGGTCCATGTCGACGTCGTCGCTGGTGGTAGGGAGCACCTCGATGATCTGATCGCTGAAGGCCAGACCGATGCGGCGGCTGCGTGCGCTCGCGGCGCGCAAGGTGGCGTCGTAGTACCCGCCGCCTCGACCGAGCCGCTTGCCGTCCCGGCTGAAGCCCAGGCCCGGAACGACGAACAGGTCAATCTGGTCCACGGGGATCAGGTCCGACGAGTTCGACGGCTCGCGAACCCCCAGGCGCCCGGGCTCCAGCTCCGCCTCGGACTTGATGGCCCGGAAGGAGAGGATGCGCCCGTGCACATGGGAGAGGGGATAGCAGACGACCTTGTCGTCCTGGAGGGCCGCGATGAGGATGTCCCGCGTGGGGACCTCGCCCCGGATGGGGGCATAGAGCGCCACCGTCCGAGCCCGCTGGTAGTAGGGCGTCGCCAGAAATCGAGACTGGACCTTGAGCCCCCGCACGTCGATGAGGTCCGGAGTCATCGCCTTGCGGCGCGCCGTCAGTTCCTCACGCAGCGTTTGCTTCCTCGCCGCCGCCTCTTCCACCGCCGTCTCGCTCACCGCCGCCGCTCCCCCGAAAAAAAGTCCCCCGCCGTATGGCCGTGTGCCCAGCGTCCATTGAACCCTAAAAGCCAGGTGGGGACCGAAGTCATGCCGCCGCAGGCTTCCCTCATCCCCGTGAGGGGGAGGGCTTGCACATGGCGACCGAAACGGACCCCGGAATGGACGTATCGGTTCGAATTTCTGCTGGGCATCACGCGCCCCGCAGGGGACAACCCTTCCAACAACTTTCTATCTCTAAGTTCTCGAAACTGCTGGGAAAACCCAGAGAAGTCTTCCGAAATGATAAGGACGTGGGAGCGTGCGGTCAAGGCGTCCTCGCGCGTTTACAACCCAGGCGAGGGGCCCCTATGATAGCGCCGCCCCTGCATGGCGCCCCCGTTTCCAACATTGGGTCTCGCGGCGATTCTCAGCGTCGCTCCCTGCCTTGCTTGGGCGGGCGCGACGATTGACGGCCTCTACCAAGGGGATGCCTTCGGCGCCGTGAATTTTCACACCGAGGGTGACCACCTGGTGGGCATGCCCGCTCCCAATGGGCCCTGCGGCTTCGACACGCGGCAGACGCTCCTCACCGGGGAGTTCCAGGGGAACATCGTCATGGCGTCGCTGACGGTGTGCCAGTCCGGGCCGCGATGCCCCTCGGCGCAGACGTATCCCGTGCTCTTCGTGGTGAACCCGGAGGACGGTGCGCTGTCGGGCACGGTGCGGCTGCAGAAGGGCTGCACGTCCCCCGCGCTCCCGCCGGTGTCGTCGGCGCTGCCGCAGACTTCGTTGCTCGTGCTCAAGGCCGCGCCCCGAGGCGCCGCTGCGCCAGCGACCGCCCCACCGGCCGAGCCCTCGCCTGCTGGTACTCCCGCTGCTGCGGCGCCGGCCGCTCCGAGCGGTGGTGGCTCCGGGCCCGCGTCCTCCGTGGCGGGACAGCGCAGCAAGACCGAAGTGCAGGTGGCGCTGGCGTTGGAGCAGGGCCACCGCGCGCTGGCGGCGCAGGACGCGCGCTCGGCGCTGGCGCAGTTCGAGTCCGCCCTTCAGGTGGATGACCGGAATCTGTCCGCGATGCTGGGCCGAGGCGCCAGTCAGCTGGCGCTGGGCAAGGCCGCCGAGGCGCTCTCGACAGTGGAGCGCGCGCGGGCCCTGAACCCTCGGCATGCCGACCCGTACTTCTGGTTGGCGTGCGCGCAGCTCCGGCTGAACAAGCGGGCGCAGGCGTTGGAGGCGCTCAAGGGCGCCGTGGGCCGAGGCTGGGCCGCGCCTGAAGGACACTGGCTGGTGGATGCGGAGCTGAAGCGCCTGTCCGATGCGGGCGCGGAGTTCCAGCCGCTGCTCAAGCAGGCGCGCAGCCGCAAGCGGCCCGCGAGCCGTGAGCCGCAAGGATTCGGAAGCGCCAGCCCGTGAACCCGACGCCCCCTGTGTCGAAGCCTGTGCGGGTCTTCGGCAACTACGAGATCCTCTCGGTGCTCGGCAAGGGAGGCATGGCCGAGGTGTACCGCGCGCGCGTGCGCTCCGGGCCCTTCGAGGGCTGGACGGTGGCGCTCAAGCGGCTGCTGCCTTCGCTGACGCGAGACCCTGCCTCGGTGACGCTCTTCGCGCGCGAGGCCCACCTGTCCCGGCAGTTGGATCATCCCAACATCGTGAAGGTGCTCGATGCGGGGGTGCTCGAGGGCGTCTCGTTCATCGTGATGGACCTGGTGGACGGGCGGGACCTGGGGCAGATCCTCCGGCGCTGCAAGGTCCGCGGCATTCCGCTGCCCATCGACTTCGCGGTGTACCTGGGCAAGGTGCTCATGGAGGCGCTCGCGTACGCGCACACCGCCACGGGCCCGGGCGGTGAGCCGCTGGGCATCGTCCACTGCGACGTGTCTCCCTCCAACCTGTTCATCTCCCGCGTGGGGGAGATCAAGCTGGGGGACTTCGGCGTCTCGCGCGTGCTGGTGGACGGCCAGCTCCAGGGCGGCGAGGTGCTGGGCAAGCCGTACTACCTGTCGCCCGAGTCGCTCCAGGGCGCGGTGAGTCCGGAGGCGGACCTTTGGGCCGCCACGGTGGTGCTGTACGAGCTGCTCACGCTCCATCGTCCGTTCACCGGCGCGACGCCCGAGGAGGTGTTCGCGGGCATCCTGTCGCGGAACTATCAGCCCCTGCGCAGCTTGCGTCCGGACATCCCGGCGGCGCTGGAGGAGGTCGTCGCTCGCGCTTTCTCCGAGCGCATCGAGGACCGTTTCCCCTCGGCGGAGGCGTACGCGCATGCCCTCGCGCCTCACTACGACGAGCGGGTCGGCACGCCGCTGGCCATCGCCGCGGTGGTGCGCGGGCTGTTCGGCGCGAGTGACGACACGGCGGGTTCGGCCAACGCTTCGAGCGAGTCCCAGGGCCCCGGCAAGGGCGTGGGCTGAGCAGGGGGCAGTGGGGTCCCTTGGCCTCGGTTGGATGCCCTGGCCTGGATGCGGACCTTTCCTTCCGCGTGCCTGTTCGCGCGCGTGGAGGAGAGCCATGGCAACCGAGCCCCGTTCTGACCCAACCGAAGCTGAGCCCGAGCGCACCGTGAGGCCGCCCGGCTTCGAGCGGCATCCCCCCAAGCCGGGAGAGGCGAAGGAGGGCATCCCAGGCTACGGGCAGCCGGACGAAGAGGTGCGCGAGCAGAAGCTCCCGGAGCAGGACTGGTAGCCGGGGCACGCTGACCCGGCCGGAACGCTCAGGCGCTCCGACCGACCGGTGTCTCCGTCACGGCGCGGACGCGGGGCACATGGGCTCGCAGGGCTCGCACCACGTGCTCCACTTCGTGAAGGGTGGTGTCAGGCCCCAGACTGAAGCGCACGCTCGCGCGCGCCTGGGTGGGGGACAGTCCCATCGCCAGCAGCACATGCGAGGGCGTCAGGGTGCCGGACGCGCAGGCCGCGCCCGACGACGCGCAGATGCCCTCCAGGTCCAAGGCCATCAGCAGTGTCTCCGCTTCGACGCCTTCGAAGCGCACGTTGCTGGTGTTGGGGACGCGCGGTGCTCCGCCTCCGTTCACTGTCACGCCCGACAGGGAGGCTCGCAGCTCGCGCTCGAAGATCTCTCGCAGCGCTCCCTGTTTCTCGGCGCACTCGCGTTGCTCGGTGGTCGCCAGCTCCAAGGCGAGGGCCAGCGCCTCCACGGCGGGCACGTTCTGCGTGCCTCCGCGGCGGCCTCCTTCTTGATGCCCAGGGACGAGCGCGCGCACGTCCACGCCTTTGCGCACCACCAACACGGCCACGCCTTGCGGGCCGCCGAACTTGTGCGCCGACAGCGACAGGAGGTCGGCGTCCACTTCGCGCAGGCTCAGCGGCACCTTGCCCGCGGCCTGCACCGCATCGGTGTGGAAGAGGATGCCTCGCTGACGACACGCACGGGCCAGCTCCGCCACGGGTTGCAGCACGCCCGTCTCGTTGTTGGCCCACATGAGCGAGCACAGCGCCGTGTCCGGAGTGAGCGCCTCGAGCAGCGCGTCCAGGGGCACGCGGCCATCGGTGCCCGGGGCCACGCGAACGACCTCTGTGCCCTCGCGTTCCAACTGCGCGAGGGTGGCCAGTGTGGCGGGGTGCTCGATGATGGAGGACACCACGCGCCGGCGGGCGGGAGTCGTCCGCGCCGCGAAGGCACCTCGGAGCGCGAGCGCGTTCGACTCACTGCCAGAGCCCGTGAAGCAGACTTCCTTCGGCTCACAGCCCAGCACTCGGGCCACGCGCGCGCGCGCAACATCCAGTCGCGCGCGCGCTTCGCGTCCCGCCGCATGCACGCTCGAGGCGTTGCCGAAGCCGCCCTGCGAATAGGTGTGGGCGAGCAGCTCGCTCACCTCGGGGCGCAAGGGCGCGGCCGCGTTGTGATCCCAGTAGATCACGTGTCCTGCGCCGACAGCAGCGCGACGGGCCGCTCATCCGAGACGCCGAACGACTCGAGGAACCGCGCCACCAGCTCGCGCTTCAGGGCCTTGCGCTTGTTGATGTTGCCGGACAGCGGGAGCCGCGCGCCGGCCATGCTGCCGTGACCGCCCGACGAGCCGCCGAAGTCCTCGCAGATCTCCCGGATGAGCCGCCCCGCGTTCATGCGCCGGTCCTTCACGCGCAAGCTGAGGAAGAGCTGGTTGCGGAAGGTGCCATACGCGAGCGACCACTTCATGCCCTCGAGGAACATGAGGCGCTCGGCGACCTCGGCCACCATGTCCGGGGAGTAGATCTCCTCCAGGTCGGTGATGACGGCGGTCCCGTACACCTTCGCCCGCTCGATGGCCGTGTGGTACATCTGGAAATAGCGCGCGGGCAGCTCGGGGTGCTCGATCTGCCCCAAGAGCGACTTGTCGCAGCGCGGGAACAGCCACAGATAGCTGTCCACGTCCGTCTGGGTCGTCTCGCGGCCCAGGTCTCGCGTGTCCGCCTTGATGCCGTAGAAGAGGCCCGTGGCCACCTCCACCGAGGGCTCCAGGCGCGCGGCGCGCAGGTACTCCACCAGCATGGTGGACGTGGCGCCGAAGTCACCGCCCACGTCCGCGAAGGGGGCCTGCAGGCTCTCGTCGCGCAGCGGGTGATGGTCCACCACGATGTCCGCGCGCAGCCGAGACGGCAGCGAGTGGTTGGCCACGGGCGGCTGCGTGTCCACCAGACCAAACAGGTCGTATTCGGTGAAGTCGATCTGCGACACGTGCGACACGGGCAGCCGCAGCACCTTCACGAAGGCGATGTTCTCGGCGCGTCCGATGATGCCGCCGTAGCCCACGTGGGCCTCGATGCCTGCCCGGCGCTCCAGCAGGTGAGCGAGCGCCACGGCCGCCGCGAGCGAGTCCGGGTCCGGGTTGTCGTGCGTGAGGATGAGGGCCCGGTGGTGTCCCTTGGTCACTCGAAGCAGGCGCTCCAGCTTGTCGCGGGCAGGAAGATGGGCGAGCCGCGCTGGCGGGGGCTCCGTCAGCTCGCCGCCGGTGGCAACCGGAGCGCGACGGCTGTGGAGAGAGTGGGTCACGGGCATGGGTGCTCTTCTTTACTTCCTCCGGCCCGCGGATTCGAGCCGTCGGATGTCCTCCCGATGACATTCGGGAAGCGGGTCTCACGCACCTCAATGGTGTCGACGCGCCGCCCGTCCTTCACCAGGAGCCCGACCGACAGGGGCCCGGGTGCCCCCACGCCGGGCGGGCGACACGTCACCCCGAATGGGGGACATGTCGCCCCGCCGCCTACTCGATGGCTTTGTACTTGCGGTTGAGGTCGCGGAAGTACTTCACGCCGTTGTCGAGCGAGTTCTCCATCGCGTCCATGAGCACCGTGCGGAACGCGGCCACCGGGCCCCGGAAGGACTCGTAGTAGCGCTGGCGATCGATGGAGTGGATGACCGCGGGCATGTAGCCGTTGCGCAGCAGGATGAGGTTGCTGCACATGCGCCCCACCTTCCCGCTGTGCTCGGTGAAGGGGAAGATTTGCAGGAACTCGTGCTGGACCGTGGCGGCCTGCTTGATCGGATGGAACTCGCGGAACTCGGCGCCGGCCGTGTAGTCCACGAGCTTCTCCAGCCGGGCCTGGATCTTCGCGGGCTGGGTGATGTCGTGGAAGTAGGTGCGGTGCAGCGGCATGTCCTTGCGGAAGCCGGCGCGGTCGCGCTCCTTGGCCAGTTCCTTCTCCGTGCGCTCACGGCGCTCCATGCGCGCGCGCTCGGTGAGGGCCTCGGGCGTGTTGCCGAGGAACAGGTCGTGGATCCGCTTGATGGTGGTCAGCGTGATGGCGGCCTGCTTCTTCGCGCCCTGCGATTCCTCGCGAATGTAGTCGCAGGCGGCCTTGTGGTTCCGGACCTCCAGCACCACGGGAATCATGGAGGCTTCGGCACTGGTGCGTGCGGGGAACAGCGCCGCCATCAACTCCTGATGGGTGTAGACCACGCCCTCCAGCGCGGCGTCGTGGTAGATCCACGACATCTCGAACTTCTCGAGGAACTCGCGCGCGGGCGCCTTGTCCTTGTAGATGTCGAGGTACTCGCGCAGCGCCTCGTTCTTCTCGTCGATGTCCTGGTAGCGTTCCTTCACGGACTGCGGCTCCTTCTTGCTCCGGGCCTCCGCGGGCGCTGTCCGGGAGCGTGCGCCGGGCGGTACAACGGCACGCGGATTCTAGAAATTCCAAGCGTTTGGAACAAATAAATCCCCACACTACAGGTTGACGAGGAACACCTCGCACGCCTGGTCGAGCAAATCTTTGGACAAAGCGGGGGGGAGCTGGCGGTAGCGGGCGGCGTCCTTGATGAGCGACACCAGGTCGCGGGGATGGCAGGCGCGCAGGTGCATGCTGCGGGGCTTGTAATAGTGCTCCAGCAGGTAGGTGACGGCCTGCTCCACGTACGGGATGCCCGCGGCCTCGCAGACGCGGCGGAAGATTTCCCGGTACGTCTCCTCGTCCGGGTCGCCCACCTCAATCTTGTACTTGATGCGGCGCAGGAAGGCTTCGTCCACCAGCTCCTTGGGGTCCAGATTGGTGGAGAAGACCAGGAGCTGATCGAACGGGATCTCGAACTTCTTGCCGGTGTGCAGGGTGAGGAAGTCCACCCGCTTCTCCAGCGGGACGATCCACCGGTTGAGCAGGTCCGTGGGGTGCACCTTCTGACGGCCGAAGTCGTCGATGAGGAGCATGCCGCCGTTGGCCTTCACCTGGAACGGCGCCTCGTAGAAGCGCGTGCCCTCCGAGTAGATGAGGTCCAGCGTCTCCAGCGTCAGCTCGCCGCCCACCACCACCGAGGGGCGCCGGCACAGCAGCCAGCGGTGGTCCATCTCGAAGGTCTGCCGGCGGCCAGACTGGTCCCGCCCCATCTCCAGCGGCACCGGCGTGTGGATGAGCCGGTCGTAGACCTTGATGATCTGGTTGTCGATCTCCAGGCAGTGGGGGACGAACACCTCACCGCCGAACATGTGGGAGATGGCTTCAGCCAGGCTCGTCTTGCCGTTGCCCGGCGCGCCGAACAGGAACAGCGAGCGCCCCGAGTTCACCGCGGGGCCCAGCTTATCCATCAGCTCCGCGGAGACGGTGAGGTGGCTGAGCGCCATCACCAGGTCCTCCTGGCTGACGACGGGCGTCTCCTCGGTCTGGCTGCTGATGAGCGCGTTGTACTGCTCGATGGGCACCGGCGCGGGGCCCACGTACGTGCTGCGCGTGAGCGCGTCGCGCGCGTACTCGCGGCCCTTCTCGGTGAGGATGAACTCCACGGAGGCGCGGCCGAAGCCCTTGCCGCCCCGCAGGTCCACCAGCTTCTCCGTCGTGAGGAAGTCCACCACCTGCTCGACGACGCCCGTCCACGGCAGGCGCATCTCGTCGGCGATGCCCATCCCCGTGCCGTTTCCCGTGTAATACAGGTACTTCAGCGCGATGTCGGACAGCAGGCCCATCTTGAGCCCGGTGTCCTCCAGCGACTTCGGCTCGCCCGGGGCGATGTCGAGAATGGCTGGGTTCTCAAGCTTGAACGGATTGTCTTCGAACGAATACCCGGCGGGAGCCATCGGGTGGGGTTGTACTCGATTTCCTCCCGCCGCCGGGATGTCACGGGGATGTCGTCAAACGTAGGTGAGCCAGTCGGCGTACTTCGGTTCCTGGCCGCGGACGACGCGGAAGTACGTGTCCTGGACGAACCGGGTGATGGGGCCGGGCTTGCCGGCGCCGACCTGGCGGTCATCCACCTCGCGCACGGGGGTGATCTCCGCGGCGGTGCCGGTGAAGAAGATCTCGTTGCCGATGTAGAGGGCGTCGCGCGTGAAGGTGACCTCCTCCACGGGGCGGCCGCTGTCGCGCAAGAGGCGCAGCACGGTGTCGCGGGTGATGCCATCCAGGATGGGCGACGAGAGGGGCGGCGTCTTGATGATGCCCTTCTTGTTCACCATGAAGAGGTTCTCGCCGGAGGCCTCGGCGACGAAGCCGCTGATGTCCAGCATGATGGCCTCGTCGTAACCCGCGAGCACCACCTCGCGCTTGGCGAGGATGGAGTTGACGTACTGGCCGGTGATCTTCCCGCGCACCATGTTGACGTTCACGTGCATGCGGGTGAACGAGCTGACCTTGGCGCGGATGCCCTCGCGGATGCCCTTGTCGCCCAGGTACGCGCCCCAATCCCACGCGGTGATGGCGGCGCGGGTGGGGTTGACCGCGCCCAGGCCCATGGCGCCGTCGCCCATGAAGACGATGGGCCGCAGGTACGCGCCGTTGGCGAACAAGTCCCGCTGGCGACGCAGCAGCTCCAGCGTGGCCTCGACGAGGTCATCCTCGCTGTAGGGCAGCTTGAGCATGCAGATGTGCGCCGAGTCGAGGAGGCGCTGGATGTGCTCGCGCAGCCGGAACACGGCCAGCCGCCCGTCGTGCGTCTTGTAGGCTCGGATCCCCTCGAAGACGCCGAGCCCGTAGTGGAGCGCGTGCGTCATCACGGGGACCTTGCCCTCGTCCCAGGCGACGAACTTCCCGTCCAGCCAGATGTGATTCGCGCGCAGCGTGCTGGTGCTGGTCGAACTCATGGGGGTTCCTTCCAGAGGTGAGGGGGAGGACCGCCCGAGCTTCTTTCCACGACCCACCAGGGAGGTCAAAGCGTGAAAGTCCCCCGTGGGGACATTCAGGCAATGGGCGGCAGCGGGGCGAGCATCCGGCGCAGGAAGGGCATGTCCTCGGAGAGGGCCTTGCGCCCGAAGTGCAGGGCCTTCGAGGCCTGCTCGACCGAGGGCACCACGTCCAGCGGCGACAGCGTGCGCGTGAACTGTTTGACGTGGTGGGCGTAGGGCAGGTTGGGGCCCACCGTCATCGCGGCCAGCCGCTGGAGCGGGATCCACAGGGGCGTGGCGAGCCTCGGCGCGAAGCCATCCAGCGCGAGGATGAACGCGTTGCGCGTGCCGATGCGCCCCTTCGCCACCGCGCGCCACGCGGCCTTGGCGGGCAGGTTGTCCACCAGCCCGCCATCGATGAGGCGCGCCACGCCGTGCTGCGCCATCAGGCCATCCAGCAGGCCGTGCATGTGCGGATCCTCCCGCAGCACGTCGTAGTGGATGACGCCGGGCAGCGCGGACGAGAAGCCCGCGGCGTCCAGCGCGTCGAAGTCGGCGGTGTCGTCGTCCGCGCCCAGGTGCAGGCGCAGGGTGATTTCCGGCCGGGTGAACAGCTCGGAGATGGCGCCGACCGCGGCCTGGAGGCGGCGCGCGACGCTCGCGGGGTTGAGCAGTCCCAGGGGACTGGGGCC
Organism: Myxococcaceae bacterium JPH2; assembly: GCA_016458225.1. Taxonomy (NCBI): domain Bacteria; kingdom Pseudomonadati; phylum Myxococcota; class Myxococcia; order Myxococcales; family Myxococcaceae; species Myxococcaceae bacterium JPH2. The sequence continues at coordinate 163,806 of JAEMGR010000019.1, forward strand.
CAGCAGGCGCTCGTAGTACTCGAGCGGGCGGGGGAGCATGCCGCGGCGGATTCCTCCCACGGCGATGAGGGTGGGCACCGGCAGGTCCTTGAGGCGCATGCCGCTGCCCTCGGGGCCCGCGCCAAAGAAGCGGCCCAGGCCCGCGCGCAGGAACAACCGCAGCGCCGCGGGCACGCCGTACCGGCTCTCCGTGGAGATGAAGCGGAAGAGCTTCCGGAACGACAGCCCCCGGACGATGTTGATCATCTCGGTGGGGTCGAACCGGGACATGCGCGAGCGCATCAGCGCGAGGATGGCGCCCATGGACGTCCCGGCGAGCAGCTTGGGCGCGAGGCCGTGTTCGGCCAGCAGGTTCATCGCGCCCAGGTAGACGAACGCGGTGCCACCGCCTCCGCCCGCGACGAGCACGAGCGACTTGTGGCGGACCTCGTGGTCGATGGCCTCTGCCGACACACGCGAGCGCATGCGGCGCACCAGCGCGTCGCGGGCGTGGAGGCTCTGCTCGCGCAAGTCCCTCACGTGCGGCACGAGCCGGTCGCGGGTGATGGGGCGGCTGCCTCGCAGGATGGGGCCGAGCCGCCGCTCCACGTCCTCGCGAAAGGGCGTGAGCTGCGCGCCGACGCCGACGTCACAGCCCTCGCTGCGGACCTTGTAGAGCCGCGCGAGGGACAGGGCCGTGCGCAGGATGGCCTCCTCGCGCGCGTCGAGCAGGCCGGGGCTCGCGAGCGACGCGCGCACGAGTGCCAGCTCCATCTCCTCGAGCGGCCGCGTTATCTGGAAGCGTTCCTTCAGGAGCACGGAAGGGCGTTCACCAAGAGACCGTGCTCACGCCTGGGCGATCTGCGACAGGTTCGCGCGGGCCTTCTCGATGTCGCCCTCGTACTTGAGGACGAGGTTCAGCGTGGAGGCCACCACGTCCGCGGTCAGTGACTCGGCGTTGAGCAGGGCCAGGCTCTGGGCCCAGTCGAGCGTCTCGCTGATGGACGGGGCCTTCTTGAGGTCCAGGGTGCGGATGGCCGCCACCGCCTCGATGACCTGCTCGGCGAGCGTCTGCGGCACATGCGGCAGCCGCGCGCGGACGATGCGCAGCTCGCGCTCGCGGTCCGGGAAGTCGATGTGCAGGTGCAGGCACCGGCGCTTGAGCGCGTCTGACAGCTCCCGGGCGTTGTTGGACGTCAGCACCACGCGGGGGATGTGCCGGGCCTTGAAGGTGCCCAGCTCGGGGATGGTGACCGCGTTGTCGGAGAGGACCTCCAGGAGGAAGGCCTCGAACTCGGGGTCCGCCTTGTCGATCTCATCCACCAGCAAGAGGGCAGGGCGCTCCGAGAGCTGGGCGCGCAGGATGGGGCGCGGCAGGAGGAAGCGCTCGGAGAAGAACACCGCGTCGCCGGTCGCGAGCCGGTCCGCCGCCTCGGCGAGCGTCCGGGCGCCCTCGGTCATCTCGCCAATCTTGTCCTTCAACAGCTGGGTGTAGAGCAGCTGCTTGGCGTACTCCCACTCGTAGAGAGCCTTGGCCTCGTCGAGCCCCTCGTAGCACTGGAGCCGGATGAAATCGCGGTCGAGCGCCGTGGCCAGGGCCTTGGCCAGCTCCGTCTTTCCCACGCCCGCCGGGCCCTCCACGAGGATGGGCTTGTCCATCCGGTCCGCGAGGAACGCCGCGGTGGCGATCTCGGAAGAGGACAGGTATCCCACCTGCTCCAGCCGGCTGGAGGCGTCTTCCACGCTGGCGAACGGGCGGGTGGCGGTCGTCGGATTCGAGGGGTTCACGAGCGGACCTTAACCGAGGGGTTCCTTCAAAACTGCGGCAAAAATGCCAGGGTCTTGGTCGGAATCTCCACGCCCAGCCCGTCCTGCCGCGCCGCAACCCTTCGAAATTTGGGTGAGAAATATTTTTCGCACCCTGGGCACGCACCGTGCATCTCTATGCGCGCACCCAAGAAACAGCAGCGAGGTCGGTAGTCATGTGGGCGTGGTTGAGGATGGCGATGGCGGTCGTGGTCGTGTTCATGCCGGGCGGCTTCCCGCTGCTCCTGGCATACATCGCGGCACGCACCCTGCGTGCCCGGTGGCGTGAGGCTCGGACTGAGGCTCGCGCGCACGGTCGCAGCCTGTCGGTTCGCGACGTGGTCTCGAACCTTCACTTCAAGGATCTGATCCGCGAAGCCCGCGCGGCGCTGTAGGCGCCGGAAATCCGGCGGGTGCCGGATGTCCGTCAGCGGGCGGACCGCGGATGAGATGAAGCACCAACGCAAGGGGCCCCGCTCGGCATGTCGAGCGCGGGCCCCTCGCTTTTCTGGCTACTTGTCCAGCTCGTCCACCAGGGCGGTCCAGTCATCCTCGCCAGCGGCGGGGCTGGTGGGCAGCTGCATCATGACGGTGCGATCCGAAGGCTCCTCCAGGTCCTCGCCGAGCGGCACGGGCTGCGGCGGTGCCTGAGGCGCGGCCTTCTTCGCCGCCGGAGCCGCCGCGGCCTTGGCGGCGGGCTTCGCGGGTGCCTTGGCCGGCGTGGGAGCCGCCGCGGCGGGGACCACGGGGTTGAGCTGGGTGCGCAGCTCGGAATCCGCCTCGTCCGCGACCGGCGCGGGCGTCTTGCTCACGGCGGCCTTGGCGGCCGGGGCGGGCGTGGCGGCCGCCGCGGGGGCCTTGCTCTTGTAGCGAGCCAGCTCCAGCTCGGCGACCTTGAGCGCCTTGCTCTTCTCCTGCACGGACTGCTGCAGGCGCGCGACCTCCTGCGCCTTGATGGCGTCGCGGCGCTCGAGCTCCGCCTTCTGCTTGGCGGACTGCTCCTCCAGCTCCTTGAGCTGGCGGGCCTCCAGGTCCTTGCGCTCCTTCTGGGCCGTGGCGAGCCGCGCGGCGGTCTCCGTGGACTTGCTCTCGGCGGCCGAGACGCGGGCGGTGAGTTCCTTCTCGACGCGGAGCTTGCCGCTCTGCGCGTTCTCGACGGCCAGCTCCAGGTCCTGGATCTTCTTCACGCGGGCCGCGAGCTGGCCCTGGACGTCCTTGAGCTTGGTGTCGGCCTCGGCGGCGCGAGCCTGGGCCTCCTGGCCGAGCTGCGCGATGCGCTGCTCCGCCTTGGCCAGCTTCGCGGCGAGGTCATCCGCGTGCTTCTTGGCCTCGCCAGCGGCGGCCTGGGCCTGCTGGGCCTGCTGCTGGCTGCGCGCTTCGGCTTGCTGGAGCTGTCCCGCGAAGCCATCGCGCTCCGCGACCAGCCGCGCCTGGGCCTGGGCCGCGCCCTGGAGCTGCCCGTCGCGCTCGGCGATGACCTTGCGCGCGCTGTCCAGCTCGCCCGAGACGCCGGCGAGCTGCTGGCCCATGGCATCCGCGTGCTTCTTCGCATCGGCGGCCTGGGCCTGGAGCTTTCCTTCGAGCTGCTTGAGCTGCTCGGTGCGGGTGGCCACCTCGCGGTTGAGCACCTCGCCCTGCCGCATCTTCTCCTGGGTGACCTGGGTCAGCTTGCGGAGCGTGTCGGACAGCTCCTTGCCCTTGGTGGTCAGGTCGTTCTGGAGCAGCTCCTCGCGGCGCTGGGACTCGTTGGTGAGCGCGTGGTGGCGCTCTTCCAGGTCGTGCCGTGCGTCCTCGGACTGTGCCAGCGAGGAGGTGAGGCGGGTCACCTCGGCGACGCGCTCACCCAGCTCGTGCTTGGTGACGATGAGCTGCTCGGCCAGGTCCTCGCCGTGCGTCTGCGCCTCGGCGAGCTGGCCTTCGAGCGCGGCCTGGGCGCTGGCCGCCTGCTGGCGGGAGGTGACGTGCGCCTGCTGCTCGTGGGCCAGGGCGTCCCGCGTGGCCGTGAGCTGTCCTTGCGTCTCCGCGAGCTGCCGCGACGTGGCGTCCAGCTCGGACACCAGCCCGTCGCGCTCGCCCGTGAGGGCCTGGATCTGCGCGGTCGTCTCTTCGGCCAGTCGGGCGTGTGCGCCCCGCTCGGCCTCGTAGTTCCCCTGCGTCTCCGACAGCTCGGCGCGCAGCTGGCCGATCTGCCCGGTCAGCTCCTGCTCCAGCTCGTTCTTCGCCTGACCGAGCGCCTGCAACTCGGCGATGCGCGCGTTGCGCTCCTGGGTGGTGCGCGCCAGGGAGTCATTCGTCTCCTGGAGGGCTCCGCGCGTGTCGTTCAGCTCCGCATCCAGCGCGTCGCGCTGCTGGGTGGTGGCGGAGAGCTGTTCGCGGGTCTGCTCCAGCGCTCCCTGCGTCTGCGCCAGCGTCTGGCTGGTGGCGTCCAGCTCGCCGCGCGTCTCGGCGAGGGTGGCCTCCGTGCTGGAGAGCGTGGCCTGGGTGTCCGCCAGCGTCTGCTCGGTGCTGGCGAGCGTGCCCTGCGTCTGTGCGAGGGCGTGCTCGGTGCGGGAGAGCGGCTCCTGGGTCTGCGCCAGCGTCTGGCTGGTGGCGTCCAGCTCGCCGCGCGTCTCGGCGAGGGTGGCCTCCGTGCTGGAGAGCGTGGCCTGGGTGTCCGCCAGCGTCTGCTCGGTGCTGGCGAGCGTGCCCTGCGTCTGTGCGAGGGCGTGCTCGGTGCGGGAGAGCGTCTCCTGGGTCTGCGCCAGCGTCTGGCTGGTGGCCTCCAGCTCGCCGCGGGTGCTGGACAGCGTCTCCTCGGTCTGGCCCAGGCGCGACTGCGTCTCCGCGAGCTGCTGGCTGGTGGCCTCCAGCTCCCCGCGCGTCTCGGCGAGGGTGGCCTCCGTGCTGGAGAGCGTGGCCTGGGTGTCCGCCAGCGTCTGGCTGGTGGCTTCCAGGTTGCCGGTCAGCTCGGCGATGCGCGCGTCGCGTCCGGCGACGTCGGACTGGAGTCCCTCGATGGTGGAGTCGCGCTGAGCGACGGTGTCCTCGAGCGAGGCCACGCGCGCCTGGAGCTGCTCGCCCTGCTGCTGCGAGGACTCGAGCTGCTCGGTGAGCGCTTGAATCTGGCCGGTGAGGTCGGCTTCCTGGGCCTCCTTCGCCGCGCGCAGCTCCTGGAGCTGGCCGCTGAGGTCCTGCTCCAGCGCGTCCTTCGCCTCCTGGAGCGCCTGGAGGCGACCCTGGAGGTCTTGGATCTGCCCGGTGAGGTCCTGCTCCAGCTCGTTCTTCGCCTGGCCGAGCGCTTCCAGCTCGCCCGTGAGTTCGGCCTCGCGGTCCGCGAGGTGGGCCTTGATGGCCTCGACCTCGCCCTCCAGCTCACCAATGCGCTCCAGGTGCTGCTGGATGGTCGAGTTGAGGTCGGCCTCGTGGTTCTCGTTGCGGGTGATGGTCTCCGCCAGCTCGCGCTCGAGCGAGGAGATCTTCGAGTCCCGCTCCTCGACGCGCTGGGTGAGTTCCGCCTCCTGCGCGTCCTTGTCCAGCTTGAGCTGATCGCGCTCGCCCGTGGTGCGCGACAGGTCGCCTTCGAGTTCGGCCACCTGCTGGGTGAGGCGCTGCTCCAGGGCGGCGCGCTCGGCGTTGAGGCGTTCGATCTCCGCGTCGGAGCGAGCGGCGTGCTCCTCGGCGGTGGCCGAGCGCGTCTCCAGGCCGCGCACCGTGTCGTCGCGCTCCTGCTCGGTTCGCCGCAGCTGCTCCTGCACGGCCTGCAGCTCGCCGGTCAGCTCGGCGTAGCGCTGATCCCGCTCGCTGATGGTGCGACCCAGCTCGGACTCGAACCCATCGCCGCGCTCACGCAGGCGGGCGATCTCCGCCTCCTGGGCGCGCCCGGTCTCCTGGAGCCCCTGCTCCTTGACCTCGAACTCGAGCGTGACGACGCCGAGGTGCTTCTCCAGCTTGTCGTACTCGCCATTGAGGCGGTCGATCTCCGCGGCCCGGCGCCCCAGTTCGTCGTCGCGGTTGTGGACCTCCTTGCGAAGGACGTTGATGTCCTTCTCCTTGGAGGCGACGACCTCGATGAGGTCCTTCTCCGCGGAGAACTTCTGCAGGAGCAGGTCATCCACGGTGGCGCCGTGCTCGCGCTCCTTCTGGACGATGGCCTGCTGGGCGTCGTTGAAGCGGCGCAGCAGATCATCCACCTGCATCTTGAGGCCCTGCAGCTCCACGTCCTTCTCGTGGAGGCGGTCCTCGACGGACAGGAGCTCGCGCTCGCGCACGCTCCAGATTTCCGAGAGGCGGGCGAGCTGGGCCTCGCGCCCCTTCAGCTCGTCGCGGAGGATCTGGATCTTCCCCTCCGGGGTGCCCATCAGCTCGCGGCGCGGGGGCGGGCGCTTGAGCTGGCGCGACTCGGCCAGCAGCTCCGCCTTGCGGTCCGCGATGGACTGGAAGGCGCGGTCCATGAACGCGCGATCCTCGTCGGTGATGGCGCTGCGGCGCTCGCGCTTGGGCAGCCGCGGGGGGCCTCCCGCGTTGGTGCGCAGCGGCGGAGGCATGGGCGGCGGCGACTCGCGCGGGGCGCTTCCGTTGAGCGCCGCGTCCAGCGAGTCATCCGAGTCCTCGCTCCCGGGCGTGACGATGCCGGCGCTCATCGAGGCCAGCTCGCCCATTTCGAAGGGGATGACGAGGTAGCCGTCGGCCGCGCCTTGCGTCTGACGGTGTTGGTTCAGCCCCTCCACACCCGTGTCGGAGGAGAGCAGGAGGACCTTGAGGTTCTGGCCCCACTTGCCTTTCTTGATCTGCCCGCAGAGGGTGAACCCGGACTGATCCGGCAGCTCCGCGCGAACGACGACCAGATCAGGCCGGCGCTTCTCCAACTCGCGTTGAGCGTCCGCGGACGTCGCCGCCATGGCCGTCTGGTAGCCCGCGCTTTTGAGCACGGTGGCCATGCTGAGGGCGAAGTCGTTCTGGCTTTCGACGATGAGGACCCGACGCTCCATGAAGCCCTTGACCCAGAAAAAAGTGCAGTGAAAACCGGAACATCCTACCGGCCGGCAGCAAGCCTTGGAAAGTTTCCAAGCGTCGCTCGGTTGGCTGCCTCACGAGTTGCGGCCGCGGACCGGACCTTCAGGGCCGGGATCCGAGGCGCCCTGAGGCGTTTGCGGGCCGTCATCCCGCCCGGGGAACGTCGTGGGTGGGGTGTGCCGGGCAAAGCGCGTTCCTTCAGGAGGGCAGTAGCCGTGGGCGAGCTGGGCGAACCAGGCGTTGAGGGCCGAGGGCGGTGGCTCGGGCGAAGGCCCTTCGTCATCCAGCTCGGCGTCCTCGTGCGAGGCGTCGGCCTCCAACACTTCGTCGGCGCTGATCTCCTCGGGCTCGTCGCCTCGACCGCGGGCGGACTCGGGAGCGATCTCGTGGATCTCCTCGTCCTCCAGCGGCTGGGCGTCTGACGAGGAGATCTCCTCGGGCTCGTCGTCCGCGGGCGTGTAGGTGCGAAGGGAGGCCTTGAGGACCGGCGGGGCGGCGGGACGGGACGGCAGGTCCACCGGCGAGAGCCGAGGCGGCGGCTGGCGGGGAGGGACTGGCGGCGGGGCCGTGGCGCGCGGAGGGAGTGGCGGCGGGCGATCCGTGTCCGAGACACTGCCGCCGCGGATGGGGGCGGGGGCCTTGCCGGACTCGAAGAGGACGGGGATGCGCGTCGATGCCGTGCGTGGGGTGTCGGAGGCGGGCAGTCCGCCGCGGATGGGCGGGCGGTCGGTGTCCGACACGGTGTTCAGCCGAGGTGGGGCGGGGCGCTCCGTCTCGGGGCTGCGCGCGGGATCCGGGCTGCGAGGCGGAAGGGCCGGGAATGCCCCGGTCGAGGTGGTCCGAGGCAGCTCCGTCTTCGTCTGCACGCGGCTCGGCACGACGGAGCGCATCGGGACGATGGGCGTGGGCGCCGGCAGCTCGTGATCCTCGACCCAGGCGGTCGAGGTTCGCGAGGGAGGCGGCTCCGCGGGACGCTCGGGCGGCGTCGGACGACGGACGGGCGACGGAGGCGCGGACTCGTCGCGATCCGAGGGGCTCAGTTTGCGAGAGGGCGGCTCCTCGCCACGCTCCAGTGCAGCCGGTCGGCGGACGATGGGCGTGGGAGTCGGGGACTCCGCCTCGCGATCCACCAACACCGGTCTGCGAACAATGGGGGTGGGGGCGGGGGGCTCCTCGTCTCGCTCGATGGGCGCGGACTTCCGCGCGTTCAACGCCGCGGCGGAGTCCTCCTCATTGCGCGCGGCGAGTTCAGGGGGCGTCGGTCGACGAACCGTGAGCGCGTCTTCTTCGCGCTCGACTCGGCCGGACGAAGCCGTCCTGCGAGGCGTTTCTTCCTCGCGCTCGGGTCGCGTAGCGGCATCGTCTTTGCGCTGCGAGGCTTCGAGACCCGGCGGACGGCGAACGATGGGCGTAGGGGACGGCGAATCCTCTTCGCCCTGCGCATCGTCAGTGGAAGTTCCGCGACGCTTGCTGCTCGTGGCCTGCGAAGTGTCGCGTTCCCGTTGCGAGTCCTCGAGGCCGAGCGGTCTGCGGACAATGGGAGTCGGCGACGGCGTGTCATCCTCACGACGCGAGCCATCCGCGCGCGTGCGACGATGCCCGTTCGCGAGAGACGAACCCTCGTGCTCACTCGGCGGATCATCGAGCCCGAGCGGACGGCGAATGATGGGAGTGGGCGACGGTGAGTCGTCGTCGCGGTGTGCACCGGCCGTGGAGCGTGAACGGTGGTTGCCGCTCCTGGGCGAGAGGCCGGCGCGCTCACTCGGCGGATCATCGAGCCCGAGCGGACGGCGAACGATGGGCGTGGGGGAGGGGGCTTCATCCTCGCCCGGGGAGACCGCGGCGCTCAGCGTGCCGCGCTGATTCGCTGCGTTGGACGCGGCTTCATCCTGTCGCTGCGCGTCTGCATGTCCCAGCGTTTGCCGTGCGGTGGGTTCGGAGGCTTGCGCACCGTCCTCACCCTGAATGCGGTCCGCGGAGTCATCTCGCTGCGCGCTGACCCCGGGCGAAGCTGCTGCCTGCGCACGCTGCGCGTCTTCGGAAGTCGACGGGCTCTTGCCCGTGGACGCGGTCGGTGCCGCCTCGTCTCCAGGCTGCGGGCTCGCGATGTCGAGATTCCCTCGGATGCCCGAAGCGTCGTCCTTGTACTGAGCGCCCTCGTCTCCACTGTCGCGAAGTGAGGCCGACGCGTCGTTTCGCTGTTCGCTCTCTCCTTCGGGAGTTGTGCGCAGGCTCGCGGAGGCGTCGTCCGGCTTGAGTTCCGACACCGCGTCGCTGGCCTGTGTTGGCGCGATGGCGCGTGAGGCGTCCTCTTCTGGTTGCGCGCCCACTGTGTCGGGCAGCGAACGGACGCTGGAGGCGGATGGCTCGGCGGAGGCGACGGCAGCGCTCGAGCGCTCCTCTGCGTTGGCCTTATCCCCGTCGTCGACATCGCCCCGGCCACTCGTGGCGATGGGACTGTTGTCGTCCTGGGCGACTGCGGTCGTCGACTGGGGGGGGCCCGCCGTGTCCTCGCTGCTCGCGGGCTGCGTCGTCGTGGGCACTTCCACCTTCGACGTCGTGCGCGCGGAGATGGCGACGTCGACAGCGGAGGTGGTGCGCGCCGGGGATGACTTGGGCGCGGTCGGCTCGTCGAGGAGCGGAGTGGCGTCGCGCGGCGTCTTGTCCGGCGCGGTGGGGATGGGGCTCACCGTCGTGGCGGCCTCGTCGGAGGGCTCCTCTCGCAGCGGGAGCCCCATCACGACGGGGGGCTCGGCGGGGCGCGCGTCCGGCTCCGTCTTCACGAGCCGACGATCGAGGCGCTCCTCCACCACCTGACCCACCACGATGGGCGCGCCCTCTCGCGCGTCCTGTACCGCATCCGGACTCTGATTCCGCTGCGAGGCGGTGCTCGGCGCGGACGCCTCGACAGAGGGCTCCGACACTCCCAGCAGCGCCAGACGGTTGGTGGGCGTCCCCGTCATCGTGACGTCGGGAAGTGCCTCACTGGAGTCGCCGACCGGGCGCGGCCCGCGCTTCTCCAACAGCCCGTCGTAGAGATCCAGGAGCTTGCCCCGGATGCGCCCCGCCTCCAGCGCGCTCTCCGCATGTGCCCGCGCCGCGCGGCCCAAGGCCAACCGCCGAGGAACATCTCGCGCCAGCTCGACAATCCGGTCCGCCATCGCGCGGACATCCCCTGGCGCGAAGAACGCGGCCGCGCTCGACGGGATGAGTTCGCGCGTGACGGGCAGATCCGCGGCGATGACCGGGCGACCCGCGGCCATGTACTCGGACACCTTCGCGAGGGGCCCGCCCTGCATCCGGTTGCGCTCGGAGTCATCGAGCGGCAGCACGCCCACGTCCGCCAGCGCGAGCACCTTGGCCAGATCGTCGTGCGCGACCGGAGGCTGGAACTCTACCGTGTCTTGCAGGCCCAGCTCCCGCACCAGGTCCTCCAGGTGCGGCTTCCAATCCGGATGCTGGGCGCCCACCAGCGTGAGGCGCACGGGCTCCTGCTGCGAAGCAAGCGCCGTGGCGCGCAGCAACAGGGGCAATCCCTGCCAGCCCACCTGACTCCCCAGGTACATCATGCGCAGCGGCTTGCCGTCCGGCAGTCCCACCACGCTCGGGGCATACGGCGTCAGGTCCACCGGCGCGCGGACAACCCGAACTTGCTCCTCCGCCGCACCGAGCCCCTGGATGAAGCTCCGAGTCGTCTGCGAGCCGGTGATGACGAGGTCGGCGTTCATCAGGCAGAACAACTCCTGACGCCGCACCTTGGAGAGGAAGCGCCGATCGCTCTCCAACTGGGGATGGGTGAAGCGCAGCTCCTGTGAAGGGAACGTCTGCGCCTCGTAGATGAGGCGATAGCCGTAGTCGCCCTTCAGCTCGCACAGCGCATAGCCGCCGAAGGGATCCGTGAAGTGCGCGAGCGCGTAGTCCTCGCTCTCCAATTGGCGGCGCACCGCGCGCTCGAAGGCTTGGATCCGCGACGCGAGGTCTCCCGAGCCCACGGGCACGCGCAGCAGACGCGCGCCCTGGTACTTCTCGATGTGGGAGTGGTCTGGCGTCTTGGCGGAGAGCACGACCACGGTGAAGCGGTCGGGCAATGCCTTGAGATACTCCGTCAATCGACGTGAGGAGCCCGACGGACCCGGAATCACGTCGAAGCTGCACAGGAGGAGTCTGGGCAGGTCGCTCAAGCGGGGCGCAGGATACCGGGACGTTTCCTAGGTGTCATGGGGGACGGACGAAGAAGCCGGGGTCGGCAGACCAACACATGTAGTGCTGACACGTTGACCCTCCGCGTGCAGCGACCTAAAGGCGAGGGTGTCCATGGACCACCTCAAGCGTGTCACCGTGAGCTACCTTCGAGAGCTGGCTCGGAAGCACCTCGGCCCTGGCCACCGCAAGAAGAACAAGCAGCAGCTCATCGCGGCACTCGCGGCCTATGTCCCGGTCCTGGCTCGTCTGGTGCGCAGTGCCGGAGGGAGCCTCCTGCCTCGGCTCGAAGCGGCCAAGGACGCCATCCGTCGCAAGGCCCGAAGAAAGTCCCAGAAGCGGACCGAGGCCTCGTCGGAGAATGCCGGGGTGGGCGGGACCCAGGAGCGCGGCATCACGGCGGAGCAGGACTCCGGTTCAGCAACGGGTGTCGACAAAGCGAGGACGCAGGCCGACACCGCTCGAGGGGCCGCTTCCACGAAGCCCGCCCACGTCGTGAATTTTCCACCCAGGCTGCGAGGCCAGCCCGCAGCACCGGGAGCGTCGCGAGGGCAGGAGTCCACCACGTCGTCTGAAGAGGGGGCCGCGCAGGCTGCTTCCGTGGAGCTGCCACAGCATCCGGCCGAGCCCTTGGTGGAAGGCTTCTTCGTCGCGCGCATCGCGGGTGAGCGAGAGGCACGTCGACATCATCTGTTGGAAGAGCAGGTCGCGCATCTTCCGCCCGCGGACCGTTCCGCCGAGTATGACGAGCACCTGGGCGAGCTGCCGCTGGACTACGAGGACGACACGGCGCTGTTGATGCCGCGCGACCCGCATACGCTGTTCGTGTTCTGGGACTTCAGCCCCGCCACCCGCGCGCGCGCCTTGGAGGGACTGGACGCTCCCCGCGCGGTCCTCAAGGTGTTCGAGGGTGAACACCTCGTGCGCGAGGTGGAGTTCGCCTTGGAGTCGCGCAGCTTCTACATCCATGGACTCCCTCCGGGGCGGCCCTATCGCGTCGAGGCGCACTTCGTCGCGAAGGATGGCAGCGGGCGCCGGATTGGGGGTTCGACGAACCGTGTGGTGCTGCCTCCCGCGGGCCCTTCCACGGACACCTCCGTTCGCTTCCTGCGCATGCCGACAGGCTTGGAGGATGCCCAGCGCGACATGGCGGAGACCGCCGCCACCGCGCACACGCGCACCGCCGAGTTCGAGGAGCGCGAGTACATTCGCTGGCGTCGAATCCAACTGCCAGGCAGCGCGGGAGCGCGAGACATTCCCGAAGTTGAGCGTGAGCGCATCGCGCGCGCGGTGCCGCCGCCGGCGCCCGGTCCAGGTGTGCCCACGGAGTCGATGCCTCGCGGAATGGGCGCATCGGATCAGCGGTACCTGAGCGGCATCGCGCGTCCACCGGGCGCGTCGGATCAGCGCTACCAGCGCTCAGAGAAGGAACCCCCCGAGCCAACGCCCCCGGGGCGTGGCCGCACGTGAACCTCCAAGGACACCCAGATCGACCTATGAGCCCGGGCTCCCTCGCGCTGGTCCTGCACGCGCACCTCCCCTTCGTTCGCCATCCCGAGCATGAGAACTTCCTCGAGGAGGACTGGCTCTACGAAGCCATCTCCGAGACGTACCTCCCGCTCCTGAGGGTCTTCGACTCGCTGGCCGACGAGGACATTCCGTTCCGCCTCTCGCTGACGCTGTCGCCCACGCTCGTCACCATGCTGCGCGACGAGCTGTTGATGTCGCGCTACGCCCGGAAGCTCGATCTGCTGTGTGAGCTGGGCGCGCGCGAGGTGCACCGCACGCGCGATGATCCCACGTTCGGCCGACTGGCTCGCTTCTATCGCGACCACTTCGAGTCCCTGCGCGTCCTCTTTCGCGAGCGCTATCGGCGCGACCTCGTGGGCGCGTTCCGTCGACTCCAGGACGCGGGCCATCTGGAGATCCTCACGTGCAACGCGACCCATGGGTTCCTGCCGCTGATGCAGCAGACGCCCGAGGCGGTGCGCGCGCAGGTGACGGTGGCGGCCAATCACTATCGTCAGACGTTCGGGAGAGATCCCGCGGGCATCTGGTTGGCGGAGTGTGGCTACTTCCCCGGACTGGAGCGCGTGCTGGCCGCCGAGCGCATCCGCTACTTCTTCGTGGACACGCACGGCCTCACGGACGCCACGCCTCGACCGCTGCACGGCCCCTACGCGCCCATCTTCACCGAGGCGGGGGTCGCGGCCTATGCGCGCGACCCCGAGAGCTCCCAGCAGGTGTGGAGCACCGAGCACGGGTATCCGGGCGACCCGGACTACCGCGAGTTCTATCGAGACATCGGGTGGGACCTGGACCTGGACTACGTCCGGCCCTTCATCCAGCCCACGGGCGAGCGCAAGAACACCGGCTTCAAGTACTACCGCATCACGGGCAAGACGAACGACAAGCGCCCCTATGAACCCGACGTCGCGCGCCAACGCGCCGCCGTGCACGCGGGCAACTTCCTGTTCAACCGCCAGCGCCAGATGGAGTACCTCGCCTCGCGCATGGGGGGCCGCACGCCGGTCGTCGTGGCACCGTACGACGCGGAGCTGTTCGGCCACTGGTGGTTCGAGGGACCGCACTTCATCGAGGCGCTGCTGCGTCAGGCCGTGCATGCGCGCGATCAGGTGCGGCTGGTGACGCCCTCGGATGATCTGCGCTCGCATCCGGAGAATCAGGTCGCCACGCCACCGCTGTCCTCCTGGGGCGCGGGGGGCTACGCGAACATGTGGCTGGATGGCTCCAACGATTGGATCTACCGCCACCTGCACCACTGCGCGCGCAAGATGGTGGCGCTTGCCCGCGACTTCCCCGATACGTCCGAGCTACGGCGGCGCGCCTTGAATCAGGCCGCGCGCGAGCTGTTGCTGGCGCAGTCCTCGGACTGGGCCTTCATCATGAAGACCGGCACCATGGTGGACTACGCGGTCCGCCGCACGCAGGAGCACCTGCTGCGGTTCCTGCGCCTGCATGATCAGGTGCGCTCGGGCGCCATCGATGAGGGATGGCTGGCGCACGTGGAGGGGCGTGACAACCTGTTCCCGGAGCTGGACTATCGGGTGTACCGGCCCGTGGGGTGACGGACTCGGGAAGAGGCGCGCGCGCGAGGTGTTCGGTGGATGGCCCCTGGAGCAATGGACCGGGTTGCGGGGCCCCATTTCAGGTCTAGGTTGGACACCTTATGAGCTCATTTTCGCCGCCGTTCCGTCGGAAGATCCTGGGCGCCGTGTTCGTGCTCGCCGTGCCGTCCATGGCGCTCGGACAGGCACCTTCCCCCGCCGCGTCCTCCAGTTCGACGGGGCAGAACAGCAACCTCCAGCCCGCCACCGCCGCCGCGCAGGCGCTGCCGTCCCTGGCTCCGCTCGTCGAGTCGGTGAAGTCCGCGGTGGTGAACGTGGATGTGCAAACGCGCGCACAGCTGCCGTCGGGGCTGGAGGACAACCCGCTCTTCGATCGTTTCTTCGGCAACGGTGGACAGGGGAAGGGAGACAGCCGTCGCCGCGAGCATGAGCAGCTCCGCCAGGGCGCGGGCTCGGGGTTCATCATCGAGCCCAAGGGCGTCATCCTCACCAACAACCACGTCGTTGAAGACGCGGTGTCCATCACCATCCGCCTGGATGATGGGCGCACCTTCACGGGAGAGACAGTCGGCAGGGATCCGCTCACCGATGTCGCCGTGGTGAAGATCAAGGAGAAGGTGGACAACCTTCCCACGGTGAAGCTCGGCGACTCGGATGCCATGCGCGTGGGCGACTGGACGCTCGCCATTGGCAATCCGTTCGGGCTCGCGTCGAGCGTGAGCTTGGGGATCCTCTCGGCGCGCGCGCGCGACATCGGCGCGGGGCCCTACGACGAGTTCCTCCAGACGGATGCGGCCATCAACCCGGGCAACTCGGGCGGGCCGCTCTTCAACCTGCGAGGCGAGGTGATCGGCATCAACACCGCCATCGTGGGCGGGGGCACGGGCATCGGCTTCGCGGTCCCCAGCAACCTCATCAAGGCGCTGGTGCCGCAGTTGGAGAAGGAGGGCACCGTCACGCGCGGTTGGTTGGGCGTGGGCATCCAGGACCTGACGCGCGACCTGTCCAAGGCGATGGATCTCCCGGTGGCGGAGGGCGCCATCCTGACGCAGGTGAATCCCGGCTCGCCCGCCGCGAAGGCCGGGCTCAAGTCGGATGACGTGGTGGTGGCGTTGGACGGGCAGAAGATTGGGACGAGCAACCAGTTCACGCGCATGGTCGCGCTCAAGCGCCCGGGGAGCACCGTCACGCTGACCCTCTACCGCGAGGGCAAGAAGCAGGACGTGAAGGTGGCGCTCGGCACGCGCCCGGACCTGGAGGGCGTGGGCAAGAAGAAGCAGGAGACGGGGGATGATCAGGAGGGCTCGCGGCGCGTGGGCCTCTCGCTCGACAACCTGGATCCGCGCACCGCGCAGCAAGCGGGCTTCACCGAGCGCCAGGGTGCCCTCGTCACCGACGTGGTGCCGGGATCACCCGCGGATCGCGCGGAGCTGGCCGCGGGCATGCTGATTGTGGAGGCGAACCGCAAGCCCATCACCAGCGCGAAGGACCTGGCGGGTGTCATCCGCGGCGCCGCGGCGGGCAGCACGCTGCTGTTCCGCGTGGCAACCCCGGGCGGTGGTCGGTTGCTGCGCGCGCTGAAGCTGCCGTGAGGTGAGGGGCCTCGCCGCTTGGGAGGTGCCGTCTCGCGAGCGCGAGACGGCGCCGGGCGGTCAGGCCTTGGCGATGCCGGAGGGGAGGGCGGGCGCAGCGGGCTCGGCGGGAGGGGCCTGCGGCCCGCGCTCTCGCCCGGGATGCATCTCCATCCCGGTCTCGTACGGCGTGGTACGGTTTCGCCCCGTGCGCTTGCTGCAATAGAGCGCCGAGTCCGCGCAATCCACCAGCATCTCCTGGCTGTTCGCGTCGGTGGGGAAGTGGGCCACGCCCACCGAGACGGTGATGTGCCCGCCGGGCAGGCCCGCCTGGGCGAGGTCCGGGGCATCGGCCACCGCGCGGCGCAGCTTCTCCGCGACCTCGGTGGCGTCCTCCTTGGTCACCTGCGGCAAGAGGAGGACGAATTCCTCGCCACCGTAGCGGCCCAGGGTGTCCACCTTGCGCGCGCGCATCCTGAGCACGTCGCAGACCCGGCGGAGCGTCTCGTCACCCGCGCGATGGCCCGCGAGGTCGTTGAGCCGCTTGAAGTGATCCACGTCCACCATCAGCAAGGCGAGCGGAACACCGAAGCGCTGCGCCCGAGCCATCTCCAACTCGAGCCGCTGGAACAGGTGGCGCCGGTTGGGCACGCCCGTGAGCGCGTCCGTGAGCGTGAGCGTCACCGTCTCCGCGTGGAGCCGCGCGTTCTGCACCGCGGTGGCGGCCTGGTCCCCCACCGACGTGAGCAGCTCGATCTCCTCCGCGGAGAAGCCGGCCGGCTGGGGCCGCAGGAAGTTGATGACGCCCAGCAGCGTGTCCACGTGCACCATGGGCACGGCCAACAGCGAGCCCTCGTCCTTGCGTCCGTTCACCAGGGCCCGACGCGCATAGACGCTGGTGCGGTCGGCGAGGTCGGGGATGTACACGGACTTGCGCGTCTGCGCGGCGCGGCCACAGGCGCCTTCGCCCATCGCGAACGTCATCCCCTCCGCGCCGCTGCCTTCCGGCCAGGCGCGGCGCACCTCCAGCATTCCGTCAGCGTTGACGAGCATGATGGAGAAGTCGGGGATGTGGAGCCGCTCCACCACGAGCTGGGTGATGCGCCCGAGCAGCTCGTCCAGCTCCAGCGTGGAGTTGAGCGAGCGCGCCACGTCGAACAGGAGCGACAGCTCGCGCAGGCGCTCTTCCAATTCGTCCTTCAGCGCCAGCTTCTCCTTCACCAGCGCGAGGTCTCGGTGGGTGTCGATCTCCTCCACCTTCATGGACGTGAGGCGCGCCAGCATCTGGTTGAAGGCGGCGCCCAGCCGGGAGATTTCGTCCGTGCCGCGAGCCTCGGCGCGCACCAACAGGTCTCCGGCCTCGGCGCGGCGCATGACCTCGCTCAGTCGCTTCAGCGGGCGCGTGAGGACGAAGCGCAGCGCCAGCCACGTCACCAGTCCCAGCATGGCCGCGAACAGGGCCATCGCGCCGAGCGCGCTGCGGAACACCTGCTGGAGCTGGCGGTAGAGCACGGGCTCCGTCATGCGCACCTGGAGCACGCCCGCGCGCTGTCCCCCTTCGCCCGTGTGGCAGCCAGTGCACTCGGGGCCGCCCAGTGGACGCACCACCTCGGTGCCGTGCTCGCTGGAGCGTGCGGCCTCCGGGCCGGGAGCGGTCAGCCGGGTGGCCTCGGGGTGCAGGTGCCCTTGCTCGCCCGCGCGCCGGCTCCAGCGGATCCGCCCGTCGGGCGTGAGCACGCGCAGGTCCTCGACCGAGCGGAACAAGCGCGCATCCGATGCCAGCACTTCGGCCACGGCGCCGTGGGGCGGCGCGCCCGGGGCCTGGGGCAGGGTGAAGGTGGATGCGACGAACTCGGCCAGCGCGAGTGCTTCCAGGTGCGTGCCTTCGCGAACGGCCTGCCGCGCCTCACGTCCGAAGTGGCCCACGCCCAGCAACGCCACCACCAACCCGGGCAGGGCGATGCTCCACAACAACTTCCTACCAATCGTGTCGGGACCCAGGGCCATGCGCGCGGCAAACCGTTCTCAGCGGAGGGCTGGTTTACCGCCAGTTGCCGAAGAGTTGACGAATTGTCAGTCCGGTAACGCGCACTGTCAAACGGACTCGCATCGAAACTGTGTGACGAATCGAGGTCGCCCATCACACGGGTTGCGTGCGAGGGCGCGCGAGGGCGTTACGCTGGTGGGACCGATGACGCTGCCTTCTTTCGTGACGTCCTCCCTGCTGCCCGTTCCGCATGGCTTTTCCACCCGAGCGGGCGGGGTGTCCGAGGGCCCCTATGCCTCGCTCAACCTGGGGTTCGCGGTGGGGGATGAGCGCGAGCGCGTGGAGGAGAACCACCGAAGGCTCGCGAAGGCCGCCGGGGCCGCATTGGGTGCGCTGGGGCGCGTCTCGCAGGTCCACGGAGACCGGGTACTCGAAGCGCGCGGCGGCACGGCCGACGCGGGGCTGCGCCCGGTGCTCGGAGAGGCGGACGCCCTCTGGACCGAGGAGGAGGGGGGCTGGGTGGCGGTGGGGACGGCGGATTGCGTGCCCGTGCTGCTGGTGGATCCCGACGGCCAGCGGGTGGCGGCGGTGCACTCGGGGTGGCGGGGGACGGACGCGGACATCAGCGCGCGAGCGGTGGAGGTGCTGGTGGCGCGAGGGGCGCGGCCGGAGCGACTGCTCGCGGCGGTGGGGCCCGCCATCCAGCGCTGCTGCTACGAAGTCTCGCCGGAGCTGGCCGAGCGCTTCACGCGCCGCTTCGGCCCCGACGTGGTGACCCCTCATGCCACGCATCCCCATCTCGACCTGCCGTTCGCGGTGCGGCGCACGCTGCTCACGGCGGGGCTGCTGCCCGCACATGTGGACGTGCTACAGGCCTGTACGGCGTGTGACGCGGCGCGGTTCTTCTCGCATCGCCGAGACGCGGGACGCACCGGGCGTCACCTCAACTTCGTGGTGAGGCGCTTCTCGCCTGGGCCGATTTCTTGACGCTCTCGGACGGGGCTTCCTATCCTCGGGAGCAGACCTCTCTCGACCCAGGCCCGTGCTGGAGCGCTCCTTCCTCTTCCGTCTGCTGGCTGCCGTGGCGCTGAGCGCGCCCTGCGCCTGCGCCACCACCTCCGCCTCATCGGCGGAACTCGTGGCGTTGCAGGCCGAGGTGCGCACGCTGCGCGACACGCAGTCTCGGCTCCAGGAGCGCCTGCAGCGCTTGGAGGACCGCGATGCTGTCAGTCGCGCTCCCCGAGCCGCCGCCGCGCCGGCGCCCGTGTCCTCCACTCCCGCCGCGGCAGAGGGCTCGTCCCTGAACCTGCCGCCGTCGGAGCTGGCGGTGGTGCGGCTCAAGCCCCGGAATGATCCCGCGCCTCGCATCCCCACCGCCGTCGCCGTGGTGGAGCCGGACTCGGATCAGATGGAGATGTTCATTTCTCCGGTGGAGGAGTCCTCGGCCGCGTCCGTCACGCCAGTCCATGAGTCGGGCCTGCCGGAGCGCGACCCCGCGGTGCTCGACGCGGAGTACGAGCACTCCGTTTCGCTCCTGCGCACGGGCAACGTGGAGGGCGGGGTGGAGCGACTGGCCCGCTTCGCCGCGGAGAATCCCCGCCACCCCCGCGCCGACAACGCGCTGTACTTCAGCGGGTTGGGCCAGGTGGGGTTGAAGGACTACGCCGCCGCCGCGAAGACGTTCGAGCGGCTCATCGAGACCTATCCCGCCGGAGATGCCATGCTGGACGGCATGCTTCGGCTCGCGGAGTGCCGGGTGCGGCTGAACCAGGCCGCGCAAGCCCGTGCACTCTACACCCGCGTCGTCACCCAGTTCCCGGGGACGGCCGCCGCCACGCAGGCGGAGCAGCGGCTCGCCGCGCTCTCGCCTTGAAGACCTTTTCGTCGAAAGGACGTCGTCCGATGCGCACCCGGATCCTCGCCTCGCTGCTCGTGCCACTTGCCATCGCACCCGTCTGGACGGCCCGCGCTCAGCAGCAAGATGGCGCCGAAGACGAGTCCTCCCAGGGCGGTGAGACGGAGGGCACCGAGGTCGCCGATGAGCCCGAGCGTCCCACCCGCGTCGCCGTCCCCCCAGGCACCCAGGGCCGCGAGAGCGCGCCGGGTGAGGTCCACACGGTGGAGTCGGGAGACACGCTGTGGGACCTGTCCCAGCGCTACCTCGGCAGCCCCTGGTACTGGCCCAAGGTCTGGTCCTACAACCCGGAGATCGCCAACCCGCACTGGATCTACCCGGGCAACCAGGTCCGCTTCTTCGCCGCGGGCGAGGAAGTTCCCTCGCGCGTCGAGGCGGGAGCGCCCGCGGAGGTCGCGCCGGCCACGGAGATCCCCGAGGAGACCAACGCGGTCACCGTCAGCGGGAAGATTGGCTACGACGGCTCCAACGCCACCACCGTGACGACGCAGGCTTTCGTCACCGCGCGCGAGCTGGACGAGGCGGGCCGCATCGAGGGCGCGTCCACGGGCTCGGTGATGCTGTCCGCGCCGGATCAGGTCTACGTGCGCTTCAAGCGCAACAAGGCCGCCAAGGTGGGCGACCGCTACATCGTCTTCCACACCCAGCAAGAGGTGAAGCACCCGGTGACGGGCGCTCGCGCGGGCTACCTCACCCAGCTGCTGGGCTCGCTGCGCGTGGTGGCGCTGAACGATCAGGTCGTCACGGCGCAGATCATGGAGACGTGGGACCCCATCTCCCGCGGTGACCTGGTGGGCCCCTACGGCGAGCACCTCACCTCGAAGGTCGCGCCCAAGCCCAACGCCAAGGAAGTGCAGGGCGTCGTCCTCCTCCCGATGGTGCCGTACCTGACCATGGTCGCGGAGAACTACTTCGTCGTCATCGACCGGGGCAGCGCCGAAGGCGTGCAGCTGGGCAACACCTTCACCATCGAGCGCAAGGGCGACCCGTCCAACGACGTGCTGGGCAAGCCGCATCCCAAGCCCGGCGAGGTGGCCAAGAACGACCGCGTCTATCCCTGGGAGCGCATTGGCCAGTGCATGGTCACCGAGCTGCGCGAGCACAGCTCGAACTGTCTCCTGAGCCGGACCCTCCAAGAGATTGGTCCCGGCGACCGGGCGGTGATGCGGGTGGGTGGCGCACCCACCGCGAGCCGCTGAAGCACGGCAGGAATCCTGCACGCCCCGGTCGCACGGAGGGGCTCAGCGCTTGACCGCTGCCAGTCCGGTGTTTATGTGTCGCGCCCCTCCCGACGGACCCATCCTCTATATAGGTGGGTAATGCGTGGGGGGGCGGGTATGGCGGACGCGGCGACGAACCATCTCTCGGCGGAACAACAGGCGTGTCTGGCGCTCTGGGCCATTCCTGGTCTGGGGCCTCGGACGCTCGCGGGGCTTCGTGTGTTCGCGCAGGGAGACCTGGGCGCGCTGGCGAGCAGCCCGGTGAGGGAGTGGGTGGCCCGCGCGCCAGTGCCCGCGCCCGTGCGAGCGCGGCTCGCCCGAGTCGAGTCGCTCCCGGCGTTGGCGGAGCGCCTCTGGACTGCCTGTCAGTCATCCGGGACCCAGGTGGCCTTCGCGGGGCAGCCCGCGTACCCGGAGCGGCTGCGGGAGGTGGCGGATGCGCCTCCGCTGCTTTTCTATCGGGGAGAGCCGGGGCCTCCTCGGCGCCGGGTGGCCATGGTGGGCAGCCGGCATCCGGACCAGGGATTCCTGCCCTTTGCCCGCACGTTCGCCCGACGCGTGGCGGAATCCGGCGTGGGGGTGGTGTCGGGCGCGGCGGCGGGGGTGGACCGAGCGTGCCACTGGGGAGCGCTCGACGCGGATGGGGAGACGTGGGCGTTCCTGGGGTCCGCGCTGGACGCGTTGGACCCAGCCCAGGCCCGGCTGCTGCCTCACCTCCTGGGACGTGGGGGCGTGTTCTTCAGTGAACTCCCACCGGGCGTCCGAGCCAGCACGACGACGTTCCCGCGCCGCAACCGGCTCATTTCCGGCGCATCGGACGCGATCCTGGTGCTCCGGGCCGGCCTGTCGTCCGGCAGTCTCTATACGGTGGAGGCCGGGAGGGCCCAGGGCCGGCCGGTGCTCGCCTTGCCCGGCGACGTGTGGCAGGAGGCGGCGGCCGGCTGCAATGCCCTGCTTCGGGACGGGCTGGCGCGGGCGTGCACGTCTCCCGAAGACGTGTGGCGGGCGGTGGGCATCCATCCAGGACGGGCCGTACCTCCTGGAGAGGACGCTTCATGGTGGGAGGCGCTTTCCACGGAAGCGCGTGGGGCCTACCGGTTGTTGGGCAAGGTTCCCCGCTCTTTCGATGACGTCCTGGCGGGCGGCCAGTTATCGGTGGCGGCCCTGACGAGCGCCTTGGTGGAGTTGGAGTTGTCGGGGCTGGTGGTTCAGCACCCGGGAAAGCTGTACGAGAAGGTCTGAGGTAGTTCGAGGTAGGAG
Organism: Myxococcaceae bacterium JPH2; assembly: GCA_016458225.1. Lineage (NCBI taxonomy): Bacteria > Pseudomonadati > Myxococcota > Myxococcia > Myxococcales > Myxococcaceae > Myxococcaceae bacterium JPH2. Next base: position 185,825 of record JAEMGR010000019.1, read on the forward strand.
AGTCATGGCCACGCGGACGAAGAAGAAGGCGAGCGACACGGAGGCGGCCGAGGAGACGACCGCCCGCAAGACGGCGGCGCGCAAGTCGCCGGCCAAGGCGAAGAAGCCTGCGGCCAAGGCCAAGAAGACGGCGGCCCGTCGGCGGCCGGCGGCTCAGTCTGGCGAGCTGGCCTCCGTCGAGGCGGACGCCGAGGTGGAGCCCACTCCGCGCGGCAAGGGCCCGCACTACCTGGTGGTGGTGGAGTCGCCGGCGAAGGCGAAGACCATCAAGAAGTACCTGGGCAGCGGCTACACCGTGAAGGCCTCGGTGGGCCACGTGAAGGACCTGCCCAAGAGCAAGATGGGCGTCGACGTGGAGCACGGCTTCCAGCCCCAGTACGAGGTCATCAAGGGCAAGGAGAAGGTGCTCAACGAGCTGAAGAAGATGGCCAAGTCGGTGGACAAGGTCTTCCTGGCCACAGACCCGGATCGCGAGGGCGAGGCCATCGCCTGGCACATCAAGGATGAGCTGGCGCACCCGGACTCCATGCGGGTGACCTTCAACGAAATCACCAAGAAGGCCATCCAAGAGGCCATCGCGCACCCGCGCGAGCTCAACCAGGACAACTACGACTCGCAGCAGACGCGGCGCATCCTGGACCGGTTGGTCGGCTATCAAATCTCGCCGCTGCTCTGGAAGAAGATCCGCCGCGGCCTGTCCGCCGGACGCGTGCAGTCGGTGGCGGTGCGGCTCATCGTGGAGCGCGAGGAGGAGATCAAGCGCTTCACCCCCGAGGAGTACTGGTCGCTGGACGCGCTGCTGGAGGGCCCCGCGGGCCCGCCGCCGTTCAAGGCCAAGCTGTCCAAGGTGGACGGCAAGAAGGTGGAGCTGAAGGACCGCGCGACCACCGAGGGGCTCGTCTCCGAACTGCAGCGGGCGGACTTCGTGGTGTCCAAGGTGGACCGCCGCGAGCGTCGCCGCAACGCGCCCGCGCCGTTCATCACCTCCAAGCTCCAGCAGGAGGCCGCCAACCGCCTGCACTTCACAGCCAAGAAGACGATGACGCTGGCCCAGAAGCTCTACGAGGGCGTGCCCCTCGGCGAGGAGGGCCAGACGGCGCTCATCACGTACATGCGTACGGACTCCACGCGTCTGTCCGATGACGCCGTCAAGCAGGTGCGCGAGTTCATCGGCACGAAGTACGGCGCGGACATGCTCCCCGAGGAGCCGGTGGTGTACCGCAGCCGCAAGGGCGCGCAGGACGCGCACGAGGCCATCCGGCCCACGTCGCTGGAGTACCCTCCCGAGCGCGTGCGCGCCCACTTCGAGGCGATGGATGAGCTCGACATGTTCCGGCTGTACGAGCTCATCTGGAACCGCTTCGTCGCCTGTCAGATGAAGCCCGCCGTCTATGATCAGACGGCCGCGGACATCGCCGCGGGCCGCGCCACGTTCCGCGCCTCGGGCAGCACGCTGAAGTTCCCGGGCTACCTCGCGGTGTACGGCGCGGGCCTGACGCCCGAGGAAGAGGCGGAGAAGGAGAAGGCCAAGGCCGCGGGCGAGGAGGGCGCCGAGGACGCCGTCGGCGAGCTGCCCCCGCTCAACGAGGGCGAGAAGCTGGCCCTCCAGAAGCTCCTGCACGAGCAGCACTTCACCCAGCCGCCCCCGCGCTTCAGTGAGGCCACGCTGGTGAAGGAGCTCGAGGAGAAGGGCATCGGCCGTCCGTCCACCTACGCCGCCATTCTCTCCACCATCCAGGACAAGAAGTACGTGGAGAAGCTGGAGGGGCGCTTCCGTCCCACCGACCTGGGGCAGATGACCAACGAGATGCTGGTCAAGCACTTCCCCCACGAGATGGACGTCACCTTCACCGCGAGCATGGAGGAGAAGCTGGACCAGATCTCCGACGGCGGCGCGAGCTGGAAGGTCGTGCTCAAGGACTTCTACGGCCCCTTCAAGGAGACGCTGGAGAAGGCCGAAGCGGAGATGCGCGACGTCAAGCGCGAGGAGATCAAGACGGACATTGCCTGCGAGAAGTGCGGCAATCCGTTCGTCATCAAGTTCGGGAAGATGGGCCACTTCCTGGCGTGCTCGAACTACCCCGACTGCAAGAACACGAAGGACTTCAAGCGCGACGCCGAGGGCAAGATCGTCATCGTGGAAGAGGAGACCACGGACGAGAAATGCGAGAAGTGCGGCAAGCCCATGCTCGTCAAGCGCGGCCGGTTCGGGCGCTTCCTGGCGTGCTCGGGCTACCCGGACTGCAAGACGTCCAAGCCCATCTCCATCGGCGTGTCCTGCCCTGAGTGCAAGCAGGGCTACCTGACCGAGCGCCGCAGCGGCCGCGGGAAGATCTTCTTCGGCTGCAACCGGTACCCGGACTGCAAGTTCGCCGCGTGGGACCGTCCGCTGGCCGAGTCCTGCCCCCAGTGCCAGTCGCCCTACCTCCTCCAGAAGTTCTCCAAGCGGGACGGCGCCTACATCGCCTGCCCCAACAAGGAGTGCGACTACCGCCGCGAGGTCAAGGAGCAGCCGGGAGAGGCGGGCCCGTCCTCGGCCGCTTGAGTTGGAAAGTCCCAGTCATTCCGGGACCCTGGGGCGCCGCTGTCTTGACACGCTCGGCGGCGGCGCCCTAGAAGTCCAGGCTGCTCCCTCCTGTGGCAGCACCTGGCGCCCCTGTCCGGATGGGCGCCCGCGGGGGCGGGTGGCGAAAGGATCCTGGGCGCAATGATTCCGTCGGTGAGCGAGCTGCTGGACGTGGTGGTCGCCAATACCCCCGCGGAGGCCGGCCACTCCGGTGGCCTCGTGGATTTCATCGTCAGTGCCTTCAAGGCGGGCGGCCCCTTCATGTACGTGAACCTCTTCTGGTTCGCGTGCTCGGTGGCCGTGGTGCTGGAGCGGGCCATCACCTTGTTGTTCCGCTACAACCTCAACGCGCCGCCCTTCGTCGAGCAGATCAACAAGCTCGTGCGCAGCGGCAACCTGGATCGCGCGGTGAAGCTGTGCAGCGCGGCGCCGCACTCGCCGCTGGCGAAGGTCATCCGCGCGGGGCTGGCCAACGCCAACCGCGGCGAGATTGAAGTCGCCAAGGCCATCGAGGAGGCCATGGCCGAGCACTCGCCGCACGTGTCTCGGCGCATCCCCTGGCTGTGGTCGCTGGCGAACATCGCCACGCTGGTCGGGCTGGTGGGCACCATCTACGGCCTCATCAACACGTTCCGCGCGCTCGGCAACGTCCCGGCGGAGCAGAAGCAGGCGCTGCTCTCCAACGGTATCTCCGAGGCCATGTACAACACGGGCTTCGGTCTCTCCATCGCCGTCATCTGCATCATCTCGCACCTGTTCCTCACCAACTACGCGAAGAACATGGTGGAGACGGTGGAGCTGCATGCGCTGAAGCTGGAGAACCTGCTGTCGCGGCGCGGCGGCGCGGACCCCGCGACCACGGAACTCGAGGCCCGCGCGTCCTGAGGGCCTCATGGCGTTCTACTACTCGCGACGCAAGCTGAAGCCTCGTGAGGAAGAAGAGACGGGCGAGCTGAACATCGTCCCGTACCTCGACATCCTCATGAACCTCATCATCTTCATGCTGCTGTCCATCACCGGCCTGGCCGCGTTCGGGACGCTGAACGTCAACGCGCCCAACTACGGGGCTCCCTCGGCCGGGGTGGCGCAGGAGAACGCGGATCAGCCCAAGCTGACGCTCTCCGTGCTCATCTCCAAGAAGGGGCACTACATCAGCAGCGAGAACGCCATCCTCGGCGAGGAGGGCGTGCCGTCGGTGCCCATGAAGGCGGACGGCAGCTACAACTTCGAGGAGCTGACCGCGCAGATGGTGAAGATCAAGGGCGCCTTCCCCAAGGAGACCAAGGTCATCGTCGCCGCGGAGCCCGAGACGCCCTACGAGGTGCTCATCCAGACGATGGACGCCATCCGCGAGACGCAGGGCACGGGCCGGCAGTTGCTCTTTCCGGATGTCACGCTGGGGACGCTCTGACCATGGCCGAGCCCACCACGCCCGCCCCGATGAGCGCCGTCGAAGAGGAGCAGCTCGCGCGCATGCGCTACCGCCGCGCGCTGGTGCGCAAGAAGCGCAAGGAGCGCGAGGCGGCGGGGGAGATCAAGGAACTCAACATCACCGCGATGATGGACATGATGACCATCATCCTGGTGTTCCTCCTCAAGTCCTTCGCCTCGTCCTCGGCGGCCATCACCGCCTCCGAGGATGTGCGGCCTCCGGTGTCCACGACGCGGGCCACGCCCAAGGACACCGTGGCGGTCACCATCACCCCCAAGAACATCATGGTGGGGGACAAGGAAGTGGTCCGCCTGAAGGAAGGGCGCATCCCCGCGGATCAGCTCCAGGGGCGGCTGGTGCCCGCGCTCGACGTGCAGCTCAAGAAGGAAGTGGAGAAGCTGAAGTACATCGCCTCGCGCAACCCGGCGGCGCCCTTCAGCCACGAGCTGTCCGTCATCGCGGACAAGAAAGTGCCCTACGACATGCTCCTCACCGTGCTGTACACGGCGGGGCAGAACGAGCTGGAGAACTACCGCTTCGTCGTGCTCAAGAAGGGCGACGACTGAGGGCGCTCCCTCGTGCCGCGAGGGAGCACCCGCGGAGTCCCTAGAGCGTGGGCGCGGCGGTGGTGTGGCCCCCACGCATCTCCAGCTCGTGGCGGGTGGCGTCCTCCTCGCAGCGAATGGCGAAGGGCAGGGCCTCCAGCCGCTCGATGGGGATGTCCGTGCCGCAGTCCACGCAGGTCCCGAACACGCCCATGTCCATGCGGCGCAAGGCCGCGTCGATGAGCATCACCTCGCGGCGCTGGGACTCGACCAGGCTGGACAGGGTGTAGTCCGCCAGCTCGGATTGGGCGTTCTCCTCGTACTCGGGATCGCGCTCCTGTTCCTTCAGGGCGCTGAGTTCCCGGTGCGCGCCATCGCTGGCGCTCAGCAGCTCGCGGCGGCGCCGCTGGAGGATGGCGCGGATCCGCATCAGGTCTTTCTCTCGGCTCGTGGCCATGCTCGCCTCCGGATGGGAGTGGACTGGCGCTCGCCCGGACGCTCACCGTCGTCCGAGCTGAGACCGGGGAAAGGTGGGGACGCGGCCCCCCTGGGGGAACCACCCCCTCGCCCTGGATGCCGTGGCGGGCCGGGGAGGGGGCGGGCGGCCTGGACCCGAGGGCGCGTGCCTGGGGTTGACGGGAGTGGTTTCGCGGCTGGGAAACGGCGGGGGCTTCCTGCTAACAGGAGGGCGACGGGACGTGCCTCTGCGGCGAGCCCGGGAGGTCTCATGTCGGACGTGAAGCAGCAGCGGGTGACGGTGGTGGGGGCGGGGTTGGCGGGGACCGAGTGCGCCTATCAGCTCGCGCGTCGCGGAGTGCCGGTGGTGCTGCGCGAGATGAAGCCCCAGAAGCGCTCGCCCGCGCACAAGTCCGACTCGCTCGCGGAGCTGGTGTGCAGCAACTCGCTGCGCTCGGACAACCCGGAGAGCGCCATTGGCCTGCTGCACGCGGAGCTGCGCGCGCTGGGCTCGCTCGTGCTGGGCAGCGCGGACGCGAACCGGGTGCCGGCGGGCGACGCGCTGGCGGTGGAGCGTGAGCGCTTCTCGGCCACCATCACCGAGCGGCTGCGCCAGCTCCCCAACGTGGAGATGGTGGCGGGCGAGGTGGAGCGGTTGCCCGACGAGGGACTGATGGTGGTGGCCACGGGGCCGCTCACGTCGGACGCGCTCACCGCCGAGCTGGAGCGGCACGTGGGCCAGAAGCTCTATTTCTATGACTCCATCGCGCCCATCGTGTCGGGGGACTCCATCGACATGAACGTGGCGTTCCGTCAGAGCCGGTACGGCAAGGGTGGAGGCGATGACTACCTCAACCTGCCCATGACGAAGGACGAGTACTACCGGTTCATCGCCGAAGTGAAGGCCGGGCAGAAGCTGGTTCCGCACGCCTTCGAGGAACCCAAGTACTTCGAAGGGTGTCTGCCCATCGAGGTGATGGCTGAGCGCGGAGACGAAACCCTGGCCTATGGGCCCATGAAGCCGGTGGGCCTGAGGGATCCACGCACCGGGTTGGACCCGTACGCGGTCGTCCAGCTGCGCATGGAGGACACCGCGGGCACGGCCTGGAACATGGTGGGCTTCCAGACGCGCCTGACGTGGGGCGAGCAGAAGCGCATCTTCTCCACCTGCATCCCGGGGCTCCAGCAGGCCGAGTTCCTGCGCATGGGGCAGATCCACCGCAACACGTTCATCGACTCGCCACGGCTGCTCGCGCGGGACCTGTCGCTCAAGTCCGAGTCGCGGCTGTTCTTCGCGGGGCAGATCACCGGCGTGGAGGGCTACGTGGAGAGCGCCGCGTGTGGCTATCTGGTGGCGCTCGCGGTGCATGCCCGCCTGCGGGGCGCGGAGTGGACGCCGCCGCCCGCGACCACGGCGCTGGGCTCGCTGTACCGGCACGTGACGGGCGAGGCGCATCCGCCGGATCATCCGCACCAGCCCACGAACGTCATCTTCGGTATCTTTCCTCCGCTGGCGGGGCGGGTGAAGAAGGCGGACAAGCGCGCGGCGTACTCGGCGCGCGCGAAGGAAGACCTCACGGCCTGGCTGCCGAGCGCGGGAATCCCGAGCGCTGAGTCCACGGGGCACGACGAGCAGAGGAGCGCATGATGCGGCTTCGGAGAGTCTGGACGGCGGGCCTGCTGGCCGCCCTCGCGGTGTCGGGGTGCAAGCGCAACAGCGAGGAGCGAGGCACGACCGCTCGCGGCGGAAGCAAGGCCGCGGGAGACACGGTGGCCAGCGCGGCGCGCGGCGGCCCCAAGGTGGGCGGGATGGGGACGCTCCTGGCCGCGGGCAAGACCTCGGACCTGCGCGTGTCGCCGGATGGTCAGTTCGGCGCGTTCCTCATGAACGGGCAGAAGCCGCATCTGGACGGCATCCCGCCGCAGATGCTGGTGGGCTCGCTGTTCGTCGTTCCGGTCGAAGGGGGCAAGCCGCGCGAGATTGGCGCGGGTGTGACGAACGTGCCGGGCGGGCTCCTCTTCGCGCCGGACTCCCGGCACCTCTTGTTCCTCACGGGCTACAACCCCGCCGTGCAGTCCGGCGAGCTGCACGTGCTGCCGCTCACCGACGCCACGGCCGAGCCCGTGACGCTGGGCACGGCGGTCACGTACATGCTGCCCAGCCCCGATGGGACGCGGCTGGCGTTCGTGGATGGCGGCGTGCTGAAGCTCGGCGCGCTGCCCGCGGGGCCGTTCCAGAATGTGGCAGGTGAGGTGAGCACCGCGCAGTTCACGCCCGACGGCAAGACGCTGTTGTTCAAGCGGCGGCTCACGGCCGCGGGCGGGCTCGCGGCGGTGCGAGTCGACGCACCTGGAACACTCGTGAAGCTGGCGGATCAGGTGGGGGACTACCAGGTCTCGGTGGACGGCGCGCGCATCGCCTATCAGGTGCGCAGCGAGTCCGCGCGCGGCATGTACGACTTGTTCCTCGCGGATGCCGCGTCGCTGAAGGGGCAGCGGCTGGCGGTGGGCTCGAAGGCCTTTGCGTTCTCTCCGGATGGGAAGTGGTTGGCGCGCACGGAGAATGGCAAGCCCGAGCAACTGGGCGACCTGCACGTCGGGCCTGCCGCGGGCGGCCCCGGGCGCAAGTTTGGCGAAGCGGTGGAGGAGTTCGCCTTCGCGCCGGACTCGAAGGCGGTGGGCTTCCTGGAGAAGTACGACCAGCCAGCCCGAGCGGGCGCGATGACCGTGGCGACGCTGCCGGATGGAGCGCCGCGACAGGTGGGCTCGCGCGTGCCGAACTTCGTCTGGGGCACGGACAGTCGCTACGTCGCGTTCCTCTCGCGCTTCTTGCGGCCGGTCTACTCGGTGGACCTGATGCTGTACCCGGTGGGCGGCGAGAAGGCGGAGAAGGTGGGCCGCGGTGTCTTCGGCTACGGCTTCATGCCTGGCAACGAGGCGGTCATCTTCCGCACCAACTGCATCCGCGATGGACGCGCGTGCGACTTCAAGGCGCTCGACCTTCAGGACCGGGCGACGGAGCCGAAGACGTGGCTCCAGGGCATCTACACGTACAAGGTGTCCGGTGATGGCGGTCGCGTGCTCGCGACCTATGCGCGCATGGACTCGGACACGTATGACGTGGCTGTCTACGATGTGAAGACGCAGGCGCGGAAGACGCTCGACCAGGGCGTGCAGGTGCCGGCGTACTTCGCGGGCAAGAATGACTCGCGGGCGCTGTACCTCATCACCCAGGGAGCCAACCCTGGCGTCTATACGGCGGTCGCGAGGCCCTGAGGTCGCGCCGCGTCTGGAAAGGTGCGGCGCGCGCGGGGGTGTGCTGTGTTCCCTCGCGGAATGACTTCGCTCGTCTATCGCCGCTATGGCGGCTCGCTTCAGGTCGACATCCCGACCTTCGATGTCCTCACCGAGGCCGTGCGCATCCCGGCCACCCAGTGGATCGCCACGGCCTGTCCGCTCGAGGGACTGAGCTGTGATGCGCGCTTCCTCAAGTTCGTGGACGCGGATGGCAATGGCCGCATCCGCGTCGAGGAGGTTCGCGCCGCGGTGGAGTGGACCGCGCAGCGGCTGAAGGATCGCCGGGGAGCGGACGCGTCCAGTGACGTGCTGGAGCTGGCCGCGGTCTCGGATGCTGGCGCGGCGCTGAAGGACGCGGCGCGGATGATCCTCCAGACGCTGAACGCGCCGGACGCGACGCGCATCTCGCTGGAGCAGGTGCGCGCCAGCGACAAGGCGCTGCGAGACGCGGGCAAGAACGGCGACGGGCTCGTGGCCCCCGCGTCGCTGCCCGAGCGCCTGCGTCCGCTGGGCGAGGCCATCCAGTCTTCATTCCCCGAGGTGAAGAACCGCGCGGGGAAGCCCGGCATCGACGTGGCCGCGGTGCAGCGGTTCCGCGAGGCGCGTGGGACGTTGCTCGCGCACTTGGAGCAACGCGCGGGCCTCTTCTCCTGGGGCGAGGCCAGCCTGGAGCGGGCCCGGCGCGTGCGAGAGATGGCGCCGCTCCTGGACGGCTACTTCCTGCAGTGCCGACTGGTGGCCGCGCAGCCCGAGGCGGCGGCGAGCCTGCGTCTGCGCGCGGAGCGAGTCGAGGGCGCGCTCGGAGATTTGACCGCGCTGGGCAAGGCCGCGGACGAGCTGCCGGTGGCTCCGCCCGAGTCGTCGGGCGTGCTGACCTGGGCGAAGCTGTTCCGCGGGCCGGCCTATGAGCGACTGGAGTCCTTCCGCCGCGACGTGGTCGTGCCGCTCCTGGGCGACGGTGAGCGCCTCACCGACACGGCGTGGCGCGAGCTGAGCGCGAAGGCGAGCGGCATCCTCACGTGGAACGACACGCTGGAGGCGAGCCCGCTGAAGAAGCACGTGGAGCTGCTGCCCGGCGTGCGCGACGAGGACCTCGACGCCATCGAGGCCGCGAGCCGCGAGGACCTGGCGCTCCAGGGCACCTTGGGCGCCATCGACGAGCTGGAGCGGATCATCCTGTACCAGCGCTGGCTGCTGGTGTTCGCCAACAACTTCATCAGCATGCCCGACCTGTACCTGCCGAAGCGGCGGGCGCTGGTGGAGAAGGGCACGCTCATCATGGCCGGCCGCAAGTACATGCTGTCGGTGCTGGCGAAGGATCGCGCGCAGCACGCGGCCCTCACGGGGCAGGGCACCACCTGCATTCTCTACGTCAGCGTGGCGCCCAAGGAGGGCGGTGCCAGCTACGAGGTGGCGGTGCCCGTCACGCGGGGGCGCAGCACCGAGCTGGGCGTGGGCAAGCGCGGCGTCTTCTACGACGTGGAGGGCAAGGAGCACGACGCCACCGTCACGCAGGTCATCCGGCAGCCCGTGTCGCTGTGGGAGTCCATGACCATGCCGTTCGCTCGCATCGGCACCTTCATCACCTCGAAGGTGGAGGGGCTCGCGTCCACGGGCGAGAAGACCTTCGATTCGACGCTGGAGAAGGGCTACACGCAGACGGTGGCCGCCGTGCCGCCGCCTCCTGCTCCGGCCGCTCCCGTCGCGGGAGCTCCAGCGGGTGGTGTGGCGGGCGTGCTCGCGGCGGGCGGCATCGCCTTCGCGGCGCTGGGCTCGTCGCTGGCCTTCATCCTGACGCAGGTCAAGGCGCTGACGCTGGTGGACCTCGTCACCGCGGTGACGCTCATCGCCATCGTGGTGATGGGCCCCGCGGGGCTCCTGGGTTGGCTCAAGCTGCGCCGTCGCAACCTCGCGCTGCTGCTCGAGGGGGCGGGGTGGGCGCTGAACGATCGCTTGATGCTCACGTCGGACCTGTCGGCGCTGGTCACCCGTCGTCCCAAGCTCCCGGCGCAAGCCCGGGTGGATCACCTGGACGTGGTGCGCAGCGCGCTCCACCGCGATCCCGAAGACGACGAGCGCGAGGGCATGTCGTGGTGGGCCCGCGCGGGCCTGACGTTGGCCATCGTCTTCGTCCTGCTGTGGCAGGTCCGCGAGCCGCTCACCGCGTACCTGTGCACGCATGGCTGGCTGTCCGAGGACATGTGCCGGGCGTTGTTGCCGCAGCAGATGCCCCCCGCGCCGCCGCTCGTCGCGCCTCCCGCGGCGACCAAGCCGTAGCTCGGAGTCCGCCGTGTCGAACCTGTCGCCGCTGCTCGAGAAGTTCCGCGCCCACCTGGAGGACGAGAAGGGCGCGTCGCCGCACACCGTGCGCAACTATCTCATCGACCTGGTGGACTACGAGCGCTACCTCGTCGAGCGGATGAAGCTGTCGCTCCTGGCCGGCTCGCACGCGGCCATCCGCGGCTACCTGGGCACGCTGAGCGTGGACCATGCACCCGCGAGTCGCGCGCGACGGCTCGCGAGCATCAAGTCCTTCTACAAGTACCTGGTGCGGCAGAAGCTCTTGTCGGCGAGCCCCGCCAAGTTGGTGAAGAGCCCCAAGCTGCCCAAGACGTTGCCGAAGGTGCTGCCGGTGGAGGAGGTCTTCGCCATCCTCGACATGCCGGACCTCGCGTCCGTGCTCGGGTTGCGCGACAAGGCCATCCTGGAGATCCTCTACGGCGGCGGACTGCGCATCAGCGAACTGTGCGGCCTGGACCTGCTCGATGTGGACCGCGGCAGCCGCATTGTCCGAGTGATGGGCAAGGGCAGCAAGGAGCGGCTCGTGCCGCTCAACGCGCAGTCCATCCGCGCGCTGGAGGCGTATCTGGCGCGGCGGGGCGAGCTGCTCGCGTTGCCTCGGCCCGCACAGGCACCAGATGCGATGTTCCTCAACTTCCGCGGTGGGCGCCTGACGCCTCGGAGCATTGCCCGCCACCTGGACGACTACGTTCTTCAGTGCGCCCTGGCTCGCCGGGTGAGCCCGCATGCGATGCGTCACTCCTTCGCCACCCACCTGCTGGGCGGAGGAGCGGACATCCGCAGCATCCAGGAGCTGCTGGGCCACGCCAGCTTGTCCACCACCCAGAAGTACACCCACGTCACCTTCGAGCAGCTTCAGGAGGTCTATGACGCCGCGCACCCTCGCGCGTAGGGTGCGCGAGCGGACAGCGGCTCGGTGTTTCCTGGTAGCGGGCGGGGTGGCTTGTTAGATCCCCGGGACCATGTTCCACGGCACCACCATTCTTTGTGTGCGGCGCGACGGAAAGGTCGTCATCGCGGGCGACGGACAAGTCAGCCTCGACAAGACCATCATGAAGAACACGGCGCGCAAGGTGCGCCGCATCGGAGAGGGGCAGGTGCTCGCGGGCTTCGCGGGCAGCACCGCCGATGCCTTCACCTTGTTCGAGCGCTTCGAGGCCAAGCTGAAGGAGCACCAGAAGAACCTGGCGCGCGCGTGCGTGGAGCTGGGCAAGGACTGGCGCACCGACAGGTACTTGCGCCGCCTGGAGGCGCTGCTCATCGTCGCGGACCGGGAGAAGACCTTCATCCTCTCGGGCGCGGGCGATGTGATTGAGCCGGACCACGGCATCGCCGCGGTGGGCAGCGGTGGTTCCTATGCGCTGTCCGCGGCGCGCGCGCTGTTGGACCACACGAAGCTGCCTGCTCGCGACGTGTGCACGCATGCCATGGCCATTGCCGCGGACATCTGCGTGTACACCAACTCCAACGTCACCTACGAAGAGCTCTGAGAGGTCTCCCCGTGGCAGAAACGCGCA